>NZ_JAPYOK010000119.1:0-16009 GCF_028283155.1 Candidatus Poriferisodalis multihospitum
TCACCAACCACGCCAACTTCGAAGCCCGCGGCATCCTCGCCACCTAACCTGATGCCACCGATCCCAGCAGCCCCATCCCACAAAAACGCGAAGGCTCGAAAATGGCGGCCTGCTGTGGGCAGACCCGGTGTACGGTCCTCCCTCGAGGCTGCAGCGATGGCACGTATGCCGTGATGCAGTCTCAGCAGGTCGGACGTCACCGACGCCGCTGTACCGATCGTTGCCCCCGGCGGGCTTCTTCGTCGAATCCGGACTGCGCCGCCTCGGCGTTGCGTCCGATCCGAGCTGCCGGAGGATGCCCATGCTGGCTACTGCAACGACCGCGACACTGGTCGGCGTCGACGGTCACGTCGTCACGGTTGAGGTGCACACCTCGAACGGACTGCCGTCATTCACCATTGTCGGGCTGCCCGATGCCGCCTGCCGCGAAGCGCGCGACCGGGTTCGGGCGGCGGTGCTGTCGTCGGGACTCGACTGGCCCGACAGTCGTGTCACCGTCAACCTGGCGCCGTCGGGCCTGCGCAAGGGTGGCGCGGTCCTCGACGTGGCCATGGCAGTGGCCGTGCTCGCTGTCACCGAGCAAGTGCCAGCCGAGTCGCTGCGCGGGAAGGCGTTCCTGGGCGAACTGGGCCTCGATGGAGCCGTCAGGGGCACGGCCGGCGTGCTGCCGCTCACCGACGCTCTTCGCGACGACGCGGTCGTCGTTGCGTCCGAGGCCTATCACGTTGCGCTCGCAGCAAGTCCGCGAGATGTTCACCCGGTTCGCACTCTGGGCGAGCTCGCGTCGGTGCTCGCCGGGCGCGCGCCGTGGCCCGATCCGCCGCCTGTTCCGCCACAGCCGTCCCCCGTACCGGTACCTGATCTCAGTGACGTGATCGGGCAGCCCTCCGCCCGAAGAGCGGTCGAGGTTGCCGCGGCAGGCGGTCACCACTTGCTGATGCTGGGTCCGCCGGGCGCTGGCAAGACGATGCTGGCCCGTCGGTTGGTGGGCCTGCTGCCTGCGCTCAGCCGGCAGTGCGCGATGGAGGCCACCCGGGTGCAGTCGGCAGCGGGTTTGCCGCTGCCCACCGGCTTGGCCACTCGGCCGCTTCTCCGCAGCCCCCATCACACCGCCACCGTGACCGCGCTGATCGGCGGTGGCACGAATGCGATTCGCCCTGGAGAGATCTCGCTTGCACACCGGGGTGTGCTGTTCCTCGACGAGCTCGGCGAGTTCGCGCCCAGCGTGCTCGATGCCATGCGTCAGCCGCTCGAAGAAGGTGTCGTTCGAGTGAGCCGAGCATTGGGAACGTGTTCGTTTCCGACTCGCTTCTTGCTTGTGGCGGCCATGAATCCTTGCCCGTGTGGCCAAGCCGGCCGGCCGAACTCGTGCCGTTGCTCGGACCTCGTCCGCCAGCGATACCTCCGGCGCCTCTCGGGGCCGCTGCTCGACCGCTTCGATCTCCGCATCCAGGTGCGGCCGCCCGATCCCGACCAATTGCTCGACGGCATCCGCGGCGAGCCGACCGTCGCAGTGGCCAGCCGGGTGGCGGCGGCTCGCGAGCGGGCCGCGTCTCGGGGTGTCGAGGCCAATGTCGAGCTGACCGGCGAGCAGCTCGAGCACTTCGCCCCGCTCACACCTGCTGCCCACGCCGCGCTACGTGAGCGACTGCGCGGCGGGCTGCTCAGCGGCCGCGGGCTGCATCGCGTGCGCTGCGTTGCACTCACGCTGTGCGATCTCGCCGGGGACGAACCGCTCGTCGATGCTGAACGCCTCGACGAAGCGCTCATGCTGCGCGCCAGCGTCGGCAACCTGCACGCGCCCGTGGCCGCAGGCGCCGCGCCATGACCGCTGGAGCGAGCGCATCGTCAAAGGAGCGAGCCGAGCTGGGCGCGCTGGCGGCGCTGTGTTCGCTGCCGCACATGGGCCCGGCGCGGGTGCGCGCCTTGCTGACCGGTCGTGACGCGCCCGAAGCCATCGATCAGCTGCGTGCCGGGCGGGCAGCGGCGCTGGCGGAGTTGCGGTCATGCCGCGGTGTCGACGAGACGCTGATCGCGACATGGCGGCGACAGATCGCATCGGCGTTCGAGCATGCGGCAATCGACGGGCATCCGGTCGGCGCCGACTTGCTCGCCGCGCATGCGCGAGAAGGCATCTGGCTGTCCGTGCCTGGTCGCAGCGATGCAGCTGAGATTTGGGAGTCAGACCCCGAGCCGCCTGCGCTGCTGTTCGGCCAAGGCTCTGTGATCGATCCGCAGGTCCGGCGCGTCGGTGTAGTGGGCACACGACGATGCACTGCCTACGGGCGCACAGTGGCGCAGCAGCTCGGGTCGGGCCTCGCAGCAGCCGGTGTAGCAGTGGTGTCGGGACTGGCGACCGGCATCGACGGCATCGCCCAGCGAGCAGCACTCGACGCGGGCGGATCGGTCATCGGCATCGTCGGCAGCGGGCTGGATCAGGTGTACCCGGCCTCGAACCGGACACTGTGGGCCGATGTGGCACGGCACGGGACGCTGCTGAGCGAGTACCCGCTCGGCCGGCGCGCTGCGCAGTGGCAGTTCCCGGCGCGCAATCGGATCGTGGCGGCCCTCTGCGAGGTGCTGGTGGTGGTCGAATCGGGTTCGGCAGGCGGCTCGATGTACACAGTGGATGCCGCCGCCGAGCGGGACCGGCCGGTCATGGCGGTGCCAGGGCCGATTACCAGCGCCGCCTCAGCCGGCACCAACCGGCTCCTCGCCGAAGGATGCGCTCCCGTTTGTGATGTGGCCGACGTGTTGGCGGCGTTGGGCGAGCCTGGTCGCGGCGACGCTGTGCCCAACGGTCTCGGACTCCCGGCGGCGCCTGCGGAACCGCTCGACCAACGGGTTCTGGACGAGCTCAGTGCCGGACCGCGCACGCTCGATGAGATGGCGTTGCTCACCGGCACAAGTCTGGGCGAACTGGCGTCATCGCTCGGTCGCCTGCAGCTGTCGGGCTGGGCCAGCGAGGCCGGTGGTTGGTGGGAGAAGGCCCGATGAGGACCCGACGTCGCCGTGGCGGGGCTTGCGAACCAGTGGGGACCTCTCGGTACTGTGGTTCTGGTGACTGTGGGTCTGGCAACGTCGCGTCTGGAGAGTGGGACGCCGCCGGTGTGGCGAGTCCCCGAGTTCGTTCTGTCGCTGACTGCGGCATCGGATTCCACCAAGCGCGCCTACCGTTCGGATCTGCGCCAGTTCGCAGAGTGGGCGTCCCGGGCTGGGCTCAACGTGCCCAGCGACGTCGATCGGCGCTGGCTGCGCCGATACATCGCATTCCTGTCGGTGCGTGGGCTGTCGCGACGCTCGGTGGCTCGCAAAGCGTCCGCATTGAGGCGTTACTTCGGGTGGCTGGCGCGCCAAGGCACCATCGGGGTCGACCCGGCGCTCGGGCTAGTCGCGCCGGCTGGCTCGGGACGCTTGCCGCGCGTGCTGGGTGCGGCCGAAGTGTCCGAGATGCTGGGCGACGGCACCGTGCCAAACGATCCGACCGAGCTGCGCGACCGGCTCGTGCTCGAGCTGCTCTACGGCAGCGGCCTGCGCGTCGCCGAGCTCTGCCAGCTCGATCGCGGCGCCTTCCGGCCCGGCAGCGCTCACATCGAGGTGATCGGCAAGGGCGCCAGGCATCGCCGGGTGCCGCTCAGCGAGCCGGCCATGGCGCTGCTCGCCGCTTGGCGCGACGGCGGCAGCGACGAGTTCGACGGGCAGCGGCTGCGCGAGCCGGCCGAGCGCGACCCTGCGGCGCTGCTGGTGAACCTGCGCGGCAACCGGCTCGGCACCCGGGACGTGCAGCGGATCCTGGATCGCCACGCTGCCACGCCAACCCATCCGCATGCCCTGCGACACACCTATGCCACTCATCTGCTGGACGGCGGAGCCGACCTGCGCGTGGTGCAGGAACTGCTCGGCCACAGGCGACTCGCGACCACGCAGATCTACACCCGGGTCAGCAGGGAGCGTCTCCGGGAGGTGTACGAGTCGGCGCACCCGCGCGCCTGACAATTGCATTCGCTGTTGCGGGCGCGGCCGTACTGGCTGTCGCAAGCGGCCCGGCGTGGGCACAGGCGGTGCCAGCGCAATCCGTGCCCGCACAGTCTGGGCCGGCGCTCGGCTACATCTGGCCTGTGCACGGCACCGTCGTGGACCCCTTCCGGCCGCCGGACAACCCGTACGGACCCGGCAATCGCGGTCTCGAGTTCGCGACGCAGCCCGGCTCGGCGTTCTGGGCTGCGGCCGATGGAGTCGTCAGCTTCGCCGGGCCGGTAGGCGGCCGATTGCATGTCACGGTGAGCCATCCCGACGGTCTGCGAGTGTCGTACTCGGGGGTTGCGTCGATCGGCGTACGCAGAGGCGAACGGGTCCGGCAACGACAAGAACTCGGCGCCACGGGTGATCGGCTGCATATCGGCGTGCGCCGGGGCGAGACTTATCTCGACCCGGCACAGATTTTCGGCAGCCGTCGCAGCCCAAGTGGGCAGCCGTCGCTTGGCCGCCCGCATCTCGTCCCCTCGTCGCCCGCCGTGTATCGCCTGCAACTGCGCTGGTTACACTCCGGCGTCGGCAATGCGGTGCTCTGAGGCTCACGCCGACGGAGGCCTGGCATTCAGGAGGCCGAGTCTCCCGGAAGCCGGAGTCTGCGCCAGCGCGTCTCGCCGAGATCGCAATGCCATCGACCATTCACTGACCAGCCGGGGCGACCCCACGGTCGCCGCTGCCAAAGCGGCGTCGTCCTCGGTGCAGAGATTCGAACCGTGGGGAGGAGCATTCATGTCCGCTGTTGTGACCATGTCCGACCTGCTCGCCGCCGGCGTGCATTTCGGCCACCAAACCCGTCGCTGGAATCCGAAGATGGAACGGTTCCTGTGGGGCGAGCGCAACGGCATCTACATCATCGATCTCCGGCAGACGCTTCAACTTCTCGAAGACGCCTACGCCTATGTGCGCGACACCGTGGCCGGTGGCGGCACGATCCTGTTCGTCGGCACCAAGCGCCAGGCCCAGTATCCGATCCAGCGCCATGCCAATGCGTGCGGCATGCCGTATGTGAATCAGCGTTGGCTGGGCGGGATGCTCACCAACTTCCGCACGATCCGCGGCCGGGTCACCAAGATGCTCGAGTACGAGCGCATGCAGTCCGCCGGCGATTTCAACAACATGCCGAAGAAGGAAGCCCTGCTGCATACCCGTGAGCTCACCAAGCTGCAGCGCAACCTGAACGGCATCCGGAACATGGACAAGCTGCCAGACGCCGTCTTCGTGCTCGACACCCCGAAGGAGCACATCGCGGTGGCCGAGGCTGTTCGGCTGAAGCTTCCAGTGGTCGCCGTCGCCGACTCGAACTCCGATCCCGATCCGATCACCTACGTCATCCCCGGCAACGACGACGCCATCCGCTCGACCGAACTGCTGTGCCGTGTCATCGCCGACGCCGCGTTGGAAGGCCGATACATGGCCGAGCGCAGCGGCGTGGTGGTGGCGCCGGCAGGCGAGCGCTCGCCTGAGGAAGAGGCACGCATCGCTGCACAGCAGGCCGAGGCACAGCGGGCCGCCATGGCCGAGGCTGCGGCCCGGGAAGCCCGAATTGCCGCTGATCAGGCCAAGAAGGCCGCTGCTGCTGCCGCCGTTCCAGACATGCGGTCGGCTGAGGCCCCTGCCGCAGCGGCTGATGTCGGCGGTGACGCAGTCGCCGCTGCCGAGGCATCTGTGCCGGACGCATCCACCAGCGATGCGTCCGCGTCTGCCGAGCCTGCCGCCGAGACCGGCGAGCCTGCGGGCGATGCCACCGGGGCTGAAGCCCTCGCCCCTTCATCTGCATCACAAGGAGCGTCCTGACATGGCGGCGTTCACAGCGAAGGACGTGCAGGCCCTGCGACACGCCACCGGCGCCGGGATGATGGATGCAAAGAACGCGCTGACCCGATGCGATGGAAACGCCGATGCCGCGGCCCAGTGGCTGCGCGAGAACGGCATCGCCAAGTCCGCGGCACGAGCAGATCGTGACAACAGCGACGGCGTCGTTGTGGCGCGCGTGATTGACAGTGGCAACGGCTCCGTCGGCGCCATCGTCGAGTTGCGCTGCGAGACAGACTTCGTCGCCAAGTCTGACGGGTTTCTGTCAATGGCGGACAAGATGCTGACCGATGTGATCGCAGTCGGTGCGTCTGCCGTCGCCGACGCGGCAGCCGTCATCGACGATCTGAAGATGACGCTCAAAGAGAACATCGCAGTCGGCACGGTCGAGCGCTTCGAGGCCCCCGCCGGCTCCTGCATCGACGCCTACGTCCACCAGCAGAATGGCCGTGGCGTCAATGCTGTGCTGGTGGAGATCCAGGGGGCCACGCCGGAGCTTGCTCACGATGTGGCGTTGCACATCGCGAGCAGCCGCCCCACCTACATCCGGCGCTCGGACGTGCCCACGGAGGTCCTTGACCGGGAGCGGGCGACCTTCGAGGCGATCAGCCGGAATGAGGGCAAGCCCGAGGCGGCGCTGCCGAAGATCGTCGAGGGCCGCCTGACGGGTTACCTGCGTGAGCACACGCTCATGGAGCAGAAGTTCGTGAAGGACGAGAAGCGAACAATTGCCGATCTCGTCGGAGCGGCGAGCGTGACGCGTTTCGCCCAAGTCGAGATCGGCCGCTGAGCATCGCTGTGGCTGCGGCGGTGACCCCGGTGACGCAACCGGAAGATCCGCGAGAGAGCGCAGCCCGTGAGTGGAAGCGGGTGGTGCTGAAGCTGTCGGGCGAGGCGTTGGCTGACGCCGGAGGGAACAACGTCAGCGCCGCTGTGGTGGATTCGCTGGCGTCGGAGATTGCCGACGTCTGGACCTCGTTGAAGGTTGATATAGCGGTCGTCGTCGGCGGCGGCAACATCTGGCGCGGCATGGCGGGCTCGATCGGCGGCATGGATCGCGCCCAGTCCGACCACATGGGCATGCTCGCCACCGTCATCAATGCGCTGGCGTTGCAAGATGCGCTCGAACGCAGAGAAGTGCCCACCCGTGTGATGACCGCCATCGGCATGGCACAGATCGCAGAGCCCTATATCCGGCGCCGGGCTGTGCGCCACCTGGAGAAAGGCCGGGTAGTGATCTTTGCGGCGGGCACCGGCAACCCGTTCTTCACAACCGACACCGCGGCTGCGTTGCGCGCTGCGGAAGTCGACGCCGATGTCGTGCTGAAGGGCACTCATTCCGGTGTCAACGGCGTCTATACGGCCGATCCGCAGACCGATCCAGATGCTCAGCTCCTCAGCGAAGTCACCTTTCTGGAAGTGCTGTCCCGGGAGCTCGCGGTGATGGACTCCGCGGCGATCGCCGTGTGCAAGGACAATGCCACTCCCATCGTGGTGTTCGACCTGATGACGCAGGGAAATTTCCGCCGCGTCGTCGAAGGCGAAGCGCTTGGCACGCTGGTGCGCTGACAGGTGACGGCCACTCCCGACCGGTCATAGCTACGCTGGTCGGGTGAGCGAATTCGCCGCTGAGATCTGTGCGGATGCTCGCGAACGGATGCGCAGCGCTGTCGAACACGCCCGCGGCAACTTCGCCACCGTCCGGACAGGCCGCGCAACACCAGCGCTGGTCGAGAAGCTGCAAGTCGACTACTACGGCGCAGCCGTTCCGTTGCAGCAGCTCGCGGGATTCTCGGTGCCGGAGGCACGCATGCTGGTCATCCAGCCGTTCGACCGGGGGGCGCTCGACGCCATCTCCAAGGCGGTGATGGAGTCTGACCTTGGCATCAATCCATCGAGCGATGGCCATGTCCTGCGATTGCTCTTTCCTCCCTTGACCGAGGATCGGCGCAGGGATCTGGTACGCGTGGTGAAGCAGATGGCCGAGGACGGGCGCGTCGCGGTGCGCAATCTGCGTCGCAGCGCTCGTCACGATCTCGATACGCTCGAAAAGGAGAAGGAGATCTCCGCCGACCAGAAGCGAAGCTTCGAACAGGAGCTCGACGCCGACACCGCCAAATTCGTCGGAGACATTGACCGGGCGTTGGATGCCAAGGAGCAAGAACTCCTCGAGGTCTGACCGAGCAGGTGTGAAGGTAGATGTCCGAAAGCAGCGCGCATCCGCCGGCCCACTCCGGTTCCGATCCCAGCGATCCGGCGGGCGCCGACGATCCGCTGGGCTCGACCCGGCCGCTGGTGAACTTCGATTCCGACGACGCTCCCGCGCCGGATGAGCCGGCTGTGCAGCCCGCGGAACCCGAAGCGACGACCACGGAGCCAGAGCGCCGCGGCGGCTCGCGCCTGTTCCCCCAACTTCCCGACGACCCGCGCCTCGCCGGCGAGACTCCAGCGACTCCCGACCCCGAGGCACCCGCGGCAGAGAACCTTGAACCGCTGTTCGATTCGCCCGATGAAACGACACCGCCGCCGATCCCGCCTGCTGAAGCCTCATCAACGCCGGCCGAGATGCCAGAGACGCCGCCCGCTGAGGCTGCCGCCACGTCCGCCGCCGATCTGGCGCCTGTCGCTGCGGCCCCAACCGTCGCCGAAGTACCTTCGGAGACTGGTGCCGCGCCATCCGAAACCGACCGCTTCGCTCAATGGGCTCAGCTCGATGCGTCTGCATCACACTGGCGCGAGGGGAATCAGGACTATGAGGAGCGTGGGGTTGTGAGCGACGAAACCCGGACTGTCTTGCACAATGCCCCTTCGGATTCCGGCGGCACCGGTCGCAACCTGCCGGCCGCCATTGCGGTGGGCGCGGTGCTGGCCGCGTTGTTCTTCGGAGCGCTGCGGCTCGGCGAAGCAGCCACCGTCGCGCTCGTCGCGATTGTGCTGGTGCTGGCCGCCGCAGAGTTCTACCGGGCCGCCCGGCCGCTGGGCTACCGCCCGGCGACCCTGGCAGGTCTTGCGGGCGTTGCAGGCTTGACCGTCGCTGTGCACCTGCGCGGTGTCGAGGCCTACCCGATCGTGCTGGCCGTTTCAGCGGTCACCATCCTCTGCTGGTTCCTGTTCGGCGTCGAGCGAGACCATCCCACGGCGAACATGGCCATCACGGCACTCGGTCTGCTGTGGATTGGCGGCTTGGGATCGTTCGCCGCGCTGATCCTGCGCGAGCCGAACGGCGACTCGATGCTGATCGCCGCCGTGATCGGGACGGTGGTATACGACGTGGGTGGCTATGTCGTCGGTCGAACGACCGGCCAGAGCCGACTCGCAGCGCGGATCAGTCCGAGCAAGACGCACGAGGGTCTCATCGGGGGAATCGTGCTGTCGGTGGTGATCACCACGCTTGTGCTGAATCGCTTCCCTGGCGTGTTCCCGTGGACCGGCGGCCTGCTGGACGCCCTGTGGCTGAGCCTCGCCGTCGCACTTGCCGCACCATTGGGCGACCTGACGCAGTCGATGGTCAAGCGCGACGTGGCCATCAAGGACATGGGCAGCCTGCTGCCTGGTCACGGCGGTGTCTTCGATCGCTTCGACGCGCTGCTCTTTTCCTTGCCGGCGGCGTACTTCGTCGGCACATTCGTCGTCGGCTAGGCGCATGGGCGCGACGACCGTCGCGGTGCTCGGCTCGACGGGTTCGATCGGCACCCAGACGCTGGAGGTCATGCGCACCGAGCCGGACCGTTTCCGGGCCGTCGCTCTTGCTGCGCACAGCTCAGTGAGCGAACTCGCAGCCCAAGCCACCGAGTTTGCGCCCGCAGCAGTCGCCATCGGCGATGCTGGGTTGGAGTCGGAGCTGCGTGCCGCGTTGCCTGCCGGCGTCGAGGTTCTGGCCGGTGCCGACGCATTCGCTGATCTCGCTGGCACGGCCGATGTCGTGGTGAATGGCGTGGTGGGCTTCGCTGGCCTGGGTGTCACTCTGGCCGCGCTTCGGGCCGGGCGTCGCCTCGCGCTGGCGAACAAGGAAAGCCTCATCGCCGCGGGACCGCTGGTGCAGCCTTTGCGAGCAGTGGCCGGCGCCGAGCTCATCCCGGTTGACAGCGAGCACAGTGCCTTGCATCAGTGCCTCGTCGGCCAGTCGGCACCGCCGGAGCGGCTGATTCTCACCGGCAGCGGCGGACCCTTCCGCGGTCGCGCTGCCGCCGAACTGCGCGAGGTGACCATTGCGGACGCTTTGGCGCACCCCACGTGGTCGATGGGCCCGAAGATCACGGTCGACTCCTCGACACTCATGAACAAGGGCCTCGAGGTCATCGAGGCACACGAGCTGTTCGGGATCGATTACGACGGGATCGAGGTAGTCATCCAGCCGCAGTCGGTAGTTCACTCGATGGTGACGTTCGCCGACGGCAGCACCATCGCGCAGCTCTCCCTGCCGGACATGCGCCTGCCGATCGGCTACGCCCTGGCCTATCCCGAGCGCATCGGGACGCCGTTCGGCGCTGTTGACTGGTCGGCGATCGGTCGCCTCGACTTCGAATTGCCTGACACCGAGACCTTCGGCTGTCTGCGCCTGGCGTACGACGCGGGCCGAGCAGGCGGCACCGCACCCGCGTGGCTGAACGGCGCCAACGAGCATGCCGTCAGCGCATTCCTGGCCGGGCAGCTGCGCTGGCATGAAATCGAGCGCGTGATCTCGAATGCGATGCAGCATCACGATGGCGCCGCTGCGGACAGCGTCGACGCGGTCATCGCTGCGGATCGCGGGGGCCGCCGGTCTGCGGCAGCTGCGGTGATGGGCATCCGCGCATGAAAGGCCACACTCCCGGGCGAGAGCCGCTGCCCGCTCGGACGAACTCGACGACACGCCGGGCCAGAGCGGCGCTAGTGCTTGTCGTTCTCGGCTATCTGGCGTGGAGTTACCCGCTCACCGTCGTGACGGTGACAGCAGTTGTCGGGGTGATTGCCGGCATGTTGCTCATGCACGAATTGGGCCACTACGTGACCGCCCGCGCAGTCGGGATGAAGGTCACCGATTTCTACTTGGGATTCGGGCCGCGGCTCTGGGGATTCCGGCGAGGTGAAACTTCGTACGGCTTACGCGTATTGCCCCTGGGGGCGTATGTGCGAATCATCGGCATGTCACGCGATGATGTCGTGGAGCCTGGTGATGAGCACCGTGCATTCCGCGTCAAGAGCTATCCACGGCGAGTTCTGGTGCTGTGCGCCGGCTCCATCATGCATTTTGTGCTCGGGTTCGTTGCTTTCGGGATAACACACGCGGCACTCGGGGCTCCTGTCGTCGACAGCGAGCAGTGGCGCGTATCTGGTGTCTTGGTTGGGACTGGCGGTGTTGTGTGGCCTGCGCATGCGGCCGGCATCGAGGTCGGTGACCGAATCGTGGCAGTAGCCGGCACAAACACCGAGGACTTGGATGATTTCTTATCGCAAATCCGGTCTCGACCGGGAGAACGTGTGGTGCTCACGGTCGAGCGCAACGACGATCTGCTCTCGCTCGACGCGACGGTAGCGACTGACCCGGAGACCAGCTCGGGCCTGCTTGGCGTCAATGTCCAATCGGTTGTCGCGTACGAGACTGTGGGTCTGCCGACCGCAGCGGTGCGGGCGCTTGCCGATGTCGGCCGCGCCGTTCCGAACACGGCGATTGCATTGTGGTCGTTGTTCGCGAACTTTGGTGAGCTGGTTGACCGCGTGCTTTCTCCTCCAGGCGATCCAACTGCCAATGAGGACCTGAGCACACGTCCGCTGGGGATATACGGGTTCGGTCAGCTCCTATCGCATTCCTCGATCGAATGGTCCAATCGAGTGGCGTTCTTCGGATTCGCGAATATCTTCATCGGAGTCTTCAATCTGCTGCCATTGCCGCCGCTGGATGGCGGTCATCTGGCGGTTGCGACCTACGAACGCTGGCGAGAGCGCGGGGGACGCGGTCGATACCTGAGCGATCCGCGCAAGCTTGCGCCCGTCGCCACATTCGTGGCGGTTTTCCTCATACTGCTGGCGGTCGGTTTGCTCTACCTCGACATCGCCAACCCGATCGATCTGTAGGAGCCTGAGCCGCATGAGCACGTCCAGCACCTACACCCGTCGGCAGACCCGTCAGGTGCACGTCGGCTCGGTTGCAGTGGGTGGCGGGGCACCCATATCGGTGCAGTCGATGACCACCACCAAGACATCCGATGTCGATGGCACGCTGGCGCAGATCTACGCGCTGGCCGGTGCGGGCGCCGACATCGTGCGATGCACAGCCAACGACATAGCGGCCGTTGAGGCGCTCGCGCAGATCGTTCCGCGTTCGCCCGTGCCCCTTGTGGCCGACGTTCACTTCCAGTACCGGCTCGCGCTGGCCGCGCTCGACGCCGGAGTGGCGTGCTTGCGGCTGAATCCGGGCAATATCCGCAAGCCCGACCAGATTCGCGCAGTCGCGACGGAGGCCCGCGATCGCGGCGTGCCGATCCGCATCGGCGTCAATGGCGGCTCCCTCGATCCCGACATCGAATCGCGCTTCGGCATGACGCCGGCCGCGCTGGTCGAGTCGGCCAAGCGGGAGCTGGGCTACTTCGACGAGGTGGGATTCGACGACGTCAAGATCTCGGTCAAGGCCAGTGACGTGACCCTGATGGTGGAGTCGTACCGGATGCTCGCCGACGAGGTCGACTTCCCGCTGCATCTCGGTGTCACCGAAGCTGGCCCCCCGCCCGCCGGCTTGGTGAAGGCGACTGCGGGCATCGCGACGTTGCTCAACGAGGGCATCGGCGACACCATCCGCTACAGCCTCACCGCCGACCCCGTCCAGGAGGCCACCGCTGGCCAGCAGTTGCTCCAGGCGCTGGGTCTGCGGGAGCGTTCGGGCACCGATCTCATTGCCTGCCCATCGTGCGGCCGCGCTGAAGTCGACGTGATCTCGGTGACCCAGGAGGCGCAAGAAGCGTTCCGTGACCTCGACCTGCCCGTGCAAGTTGCCGTGATGGGCTGCGTGGTGAATGGGCCGGGTGAGGCACGCAGTGCCGACCTGGGGATTGCCGCGGGCCGATCCCGCGGCCATTTGTTTGTGAAGGGCCAGGTCGTGTCTGTGGTGCCTGAGGACGAGATGGTCGCGGCGCTGGTGAGTTGGGCTGAGATCGTCGCGGCCGACGGCGTCGAGGCGGCGCTGTCGCGGGCAGAGGCCGGCGCAGCGGCAGCCGCCGAAGCCGACCGCGCCGCGCTCGTCAGCGAGCAGGGCGAGGACGTCAATCAGGCCGCCGAGCGCGTCGCCCTCATACGGCGCCGCTGAGAGCAGGGGGGTTCGCCTGCTCGGAGGCGGGCACACCGATCTGCGCGCTGCCGTTTCGCATGCGCTGGTAGCGTCATGCTTTCAGGACAGTTTCGGTCGGACCTGGGCTCTGCGCCATGTTCTTGTGGGTCGGGTCCTTGTGGCTCGGCCGCAAGGGCTGGTACCGCAGGCACAGCCCCGAGGGCGGCCGGGGCGACGCGGACAGGGAGGTTGCGATGACTGACACCGCTGCGGTTTCGCGCGCCCCATCTGCCGTCGACCCTTCGCAGCTCACCGCACTCGCCGAGCCGATCGCCGCCGAGATCGGCTGTGCCCTCTACGACGTGCAATGGCGAGGCGGCACGCTCGTGGTGCTGGCCACGGCATCGGAGGGTGGTGCCATCGGCGTTGAAGCGCTGAGCAAGCTCAGCCGCAGGCTGTCCGCCGCACTCGATGCCGCTGACCTGATCGACGGCCGCTACGTGCTTGAGGTGTCCAGCCCCGGGCTCGAGCGCAGCCTGCGGCGTCCAGAGCACTTTGCAAGCGCGGTCGGCGAGCGAGCAGTCATTCGCACGAGCGGACCGCTGCGCCGGCGCATCGTCGGCGAGATCTTGGAAGCCGACCGATCCGCGGTTTCGATCCACATCGAGGAGATTTCCGGCAATGCCGCCGCGGGGCAACAGATCGAGCCGGGAGCTGGTCAGATGCTGTCGGTGCCGTTCGGCGACATCGCCAAAGCCCGCACGACATTCGAATGGGGCTCACCGCCGCACAAGGGCCGAGGGAGGCAGGGACGATGAACAGCCCCGAGATCATGGAAGCGCTGCAAGCACTCGCTGCCGAGAAGGGGATGACCACCGAGGTCTTGCTTGAGGCGGTCGCGAACGGCCTCGAATCGGCCTACAAGCGCCGCGAGGGTGCCGCCGAGCAGGCCTACGTCATCATCGATGAGTCGTTCAACATCACGGTGTACGCCCAGGAAGTCGATGAACTGGGCAACGTTGTGCGCGAATGGGACGACACGCCTCACGACTTGGGCAGGATCGTGGCTCAGACCGTCCGGCAGGTCCTGAACCAGCGCATCCGCGAAGTCGAGCGCGACATGAAATACGACGAGTACGCCGGGCGCGAGGGCGACATCGTCACCGGCATCATCCAGCAGAACGATGCCCGTTACACGTTGCTCGACTTGGGGCGTGTGGAGGCGTTGCTGCCCCAGTCCGAGCAGGTTCCCTACGAACGTCCCGAGCCCAACAGCCGCCTCAAGGCGTACATCGTGGAGGTGCGCAAGACCGCCAAGGGTCCGCAGATCGTCGTGTCGCGCACGCATCCAGGACTGATCCGCGAGCTGTTCAAGCTGGAGGTCCCCGAGATCTCCGATGGCGTTGTCGAACTAAAGGCCTGTGCACGCGAGCCCGGCCACCGCACCAAGATTGCCGTCTGGTCGAATGACCCCAACATCGATCCAGTTGGCGCGTGCGTGGGTGCCCGCGGCAGCCGGGTGCGTCAGGTCGTGAACGAGCTGCGAGGCGAGAAGATCGACATCGTCCCGTTCTCCGACGACCTCCATGACTTCGTGGCGAAGGCGCTGTCCCCGGCCCGGGTGCGGGAAGTCCGCTTTCATTCCGAAGAGGGTGTTGCCGAGGTTGTCGTACCCGATCACCAGCTGTCGCTGGCGATCGGCCGCGAGGGTCAGAACGCGCGCTTGGCGGCCCGGCTGACCGGCTGGCGCATTGACATCAAGAGCGAGACCCAGATTGCCGAGGAGGAAGCCGGCTACTCAGGCGAGGAGTGGGCAGAGGGGGAGTGGGTCACCAACCCCGACACCGGCGAGCAGACGTGGGTTCCCGCCGACGGCAGCGAAGCCATCACGGCAGGCCAGTGGTCCGAAGCCGTCACCGAGCATCAGGACGGCGACGAAGCAGGCGACGCTGCGCAAACCAGCAAGACTGTGCAGACCAACGATGCTGTGCCGGCCGACGATGCTGTGGCCGCGGCCCCTGCAGAGGCTCACACCGACCCCAGTACGCTTCCATCGGACTCGACGGCGCCTTGAGGCCGATGGCCCGTCTCGTCGCGTCCCCGTTTCGTTTCCCGAGCCCCGCCGGGCGCCCCGTCAACTCTCGACAGAGATTCCGACAGAAAGACCGACCGCTTGCCGAAGAAAGTCCGCGTTCACGAGCTCTCCAAAGAGCTGGGCATGACGCTCACCGAGGTGCTCGACGTATGCGAGTCGTTGGGCATCGGTGTGAAGACGCACTCGTCCAGCATGGAGGACGCTCAGGCTGACCGCGTCCGGCGCAAGGCCACGCGTGAGGGACTGATTCGTGACGAGCCGCCGCCCGAGGCACGCAAGGCTCGCAAGTCGCCGGCGAAGGCTGCCGCTGCTACCTCGCGCGCAACCCAGCGTGACGACTCGGCGGAGGCACGGCAGGCGCCGGCGCCGACTCGCCCTGCTCGCAAGGCTCCGGCTGAGTCGAGGCCGGCTGCGCAGGCGGCACCGGCCTCCGAGGCCACGCCACCGGCGCCCGCAGCCGCGCCAGCCGTAGAAACGTCCCCGGAGACAGAAGCTCAACCTGCTGCTGCGGTCGAGTCGGCTCCGCCGACGGCACCGAGCGCTCCGCCGGACATGCCGCCGTCTGGCACCCCGCCGCCGAGCACGCTGCCGTCGGCGGGTGCCCCGCCGCCGGTACCGCCACCACGGCGGCTGGTCACCTCAAGCGGTCAGGAATCCGCGCGCCCGATTCTGCCGCCATCCGGGCGTCCAGCAGCGCGCTCGGAGGAACCAGCCGCAGCGTCGAGGCCAGCGCCGGACGAAGCGGCCGGCTCTGCGCTGCCGCCTCCCCCCTCTCGTCTGCCGGTGCCGCCGAAGTCTGCCGACGGCCGGCCGATCCCGCCCCCGCCTGC
>NZ_JAPYOK010000012.1:0-6087 GCF_028283155.1 Candidatus Poriferisodalis multihospitum
CGCCCCACGGGCCATGACGGCGGGCCGGGTCCCCGCTGGGCGGTTCCACCTTGATGACATCGGCGCCGTGGTCGGCGAAGAGCTTTCCGAGATATGGCCCCGAAATGCCGGTCGCCAGCTCAAGTACCCGGATTCCTGCCAACAACTCGCTCACTGCTGCCTCCCCCTTGTCGCATAGCGCCCATCTTGTGGCGGCGCTCAATCATTCGATCGCTGTGTCCGGTCGGAATGTTCTCGCAACCCGGCAACGGTGCAGCACAGCCCCCCGGCAATTGCCAAGATGCCAAACGAAGCAAGACTCAGGATTCCCACGACGAACAGGGCCTGTGTTGCTGCGAGGAGCGATACCCGCCGATGCGAGGGACGCAGCGCCGCGATCGACAGCAGCACTCCGGCAGCGGCAACGTTGACGAGGAGAATCACAGTCAGCATGTTCAGGATGGCTTTCCGGCCGTTGGTCTGACATGCGTACCTGAAGACGCTCAACAACCCTTGGTCCCACAGAGTAGCGAAGAGCCGATTTTCTAACGGAGTGTGTGATTCTCGCATTCTGGGGGAGCTGTACGGTCCGAGACACGGCGGCCCGCGGCCAACGCATGAGCCGGGGCTATGAACGTGAAAGGACGAAACAATGCGACTTCAACCTCAACCTGTCGCCGGGACTGCTCGCGGCGATCCGACGGTTCGCCTCACACCGCGAATTTTCGGTGTTTCGCTTGTGTCGGTCACTGTGGCTGCCTTGTTGCCGAGCAGTGCCGCAGCCGAGTCGAGCGCCGACACCGAGGCAACGATTCATCCCGTGGTCGCCTCTTATGCAAGCGACTACGGGGTTTCCACCGCCGAAGCGCAGCTCCGCCTCAACCGCATGCCTGAACTTCAGGACATCCTCGCAGCGTTGCGCGCCGCGGAGGCTGAACGCCTCGCCGGGTGGGGCATCGACCATCACGGGTCGATGACTGCTTGGGTTTGGCTCGTTGAGAGCGACCCGCCCAGCAGCATCGCTGCTGCCATTGCAGCGGCTCACGACGACGTGGAGATCCGCACCAGTGCTCAGGTCACTTTTGCGTCATTGGTCGCAGCCCAGGATGCCTTCGGATTCGGCGAAGGCATCGGCGCTGTCGGCAACACCGGGGCCGGAGACAGTGCAGGGATCGATCTCAGCGACATGATCACTCACACCGCAGTGGACTTGCGAGCCAATGCCCTTGAGATCGGCATCGACCTCGCTGCGGCACCTGCGGCGCCCTCAGGGGCTCTCGACGCCGGGCACGGACAGGCACCGACTGGCCCGGTGGGCACCGCCGACGATTCAGGCCACAGCGGTAGCAGCACGCTAGATCGCGTTTCGCAGCTCATTGCACCGCACCTCGACGTCCCATTCATCGCTGTCGGAGCGCAGCGGCTCGCAGACGAGACAGCATTCGAGGGTGGCCACCGGATGACGAACGGGTCTGCGGTCTGCACATCCGGCTTTAGTGCCTACCACCCCGGCTCCGGCAGATACGGCGTACTCACGGCCGGACATTGCAATAGAACCACATGGACGACGCAGGGCACGACTCTCTCACTCCACAGCCGGCAGCACAACAGGTTCTTGGATGCTGCCCTCTATCTGATTCCTTCTGGGCAGTCCCATCAAGTGACGAACAAGATCATCTGCGTCAGCAACTACGCTTCCCAGAGTTCATGCCCCATAACTGGCATCGGAAGGGTGGAGTCAATACTCGGTGTGGATGTCACTACCTTCGGGCCGATAAACGTCCCATAGGAGAGTGCCAGAGAACTAATCGGGATACGGCGAGATCGTGGGGTCGCGAGTCGGCTGCCAGTCGGCTGCGCCGCGCGCGGAGCGACCTCACGATCTCGCTCTCCTTGGCCTCACATCGCTCCTTGGAACTCGGACGAGTCGGCTGTTTCTGTCCGCGCGGTGCCTTGTAATGCTCTGCGCGGCGTTGGCCATGTGGGGGTGTACCTCAGGCGCACAGCATGTGACTCGTTCGCAAGAGCAGACCGACCGCGCGAATGCTGGCCAGCCTGCCGACGTTGGCACGACAGAGGAAGCGCAGGTGGCTGCGGCCTTGAGGACGACTGCTCCAACGACGTCCGTTCCAGCTTTTGTGCCGCATCTGGACGAGATCCTGCCGTTGCCGTGGGCCGATTTCCACGAGATGCACGACCCCACCCAAGACAGCGCGGGCATGGAGATCACCGGACGACTAGAGATAGAGGGCAGGTGTGCGTACATCGATTTTCTCGCCAGTTACGAGACGCACCTCGAGGAACCCAAACGGCTGGTGCTGTCGCTTCCTCGGGGCCGCATTCAATACGACCCACGTTCGAACGAGCTGTGGGTACACCGCCGCGGGCGGGAAGTTGACGGGCCGATCGCTTCCGGCCAACGCATCAGCATCGGCGGCAGCTACGGCAGACTGCGAAGCAGGCCCTGCGGCAACGAGGTGATTGTCTTTACTGATGGCATCTGGGGCTGCCGACGCTGGCCCTCTATGAGTCACCCGTTGTGCGAGATTGAAGAGTATGCACGCTTGCATCGTGTTCAGCGTGACGAGGCTCAACGACGCTTCGACCTCTTTCCGGTCTTGCTGTTGGCACTCGACGAGCTCAGAGAGATCGAAGACGAGAGAGCAGCGGGGTGGGGTTTCGATCACGGACTCAAGTTCGCGGCGTGGTTGTGGCTCAAAGGAGCTGACCCGCCAAGCGAGACAGCTCAAGCCCTCGCCGATGAACACGATGATCTTGAGATCCGGATCGGAGCTGTGTTCGGCTACAGCGAGCTGCTCGAAGCTCAGGCGTCGTTCGCCGACGGGCAAGACATGTATCTGCCGAGCGATGTCAATGACGAAAAGTCCGAGTCCTTCGAGCTCGCCGATGCGGTCACACAGAGCTGGATCGATCTCCGAGAGAATGAACTCGTCGTCTCGGTCGACCCGGACCGGGTACCACGCCGAGTGGCTACGGCCCTGTCGGCCGGTGAGTACGGCAGCTACCCCGACATTGCCTCCGTGCCGAGTAGTTTGCCAAATGATGAACTGCTCGCAACCATTCAGCGAGTCGTCGAGCACCGCCTCGACGTCCCATTGCGCGTCACGCGTGGCTTGAAGGTGCCGTGATCGGCAGCCATCTGCCTGGACCCCGGCAAACCGAACAGCGGCACTCGGAGAACTCGTGTACCCGGTCGTGATGGTCTCCATCGGATGTGGTCGGCGATCCGGCTTCGGCTGTGGGTGGCCAGTGTGTTCGGGATGGCTTTCGACCGCCTGGTGCGGCACGTCAGTTCGTGGTGGCCAGGATCGGGGCGAGTGATTCCAACAGGGTGCTGACGTCGTCTGTGCCGTCAATGCCGAGCAGGTTGGCGGTCATGGCTATGCCGAGGTCCAGTTCGGGAATGTAGGCGGCGATGGTGCGGAAGCCCGGCACGCCGCCCCCGTGGCTGAACACTGTCAAGCCCGCAATCTGCTCGGTCGAGATGCCCAGCCCGTAGCTGTTGTCGGGCTGCGGGTGACCCGTGGTCATGAGTCCGACTTGCCGTGCATCGAGGATGTCGCCTGCGAAGAGGCCCCGCATCAGCACTGCCACATCGCCGATCTGTGCTTCGAGGCCGCCGCCTGTCCATCCCGCGGAGCGGGCGAACTCGCTGGGCATGGTGCTGATGTCCACAAAGATGGCGTCCGCGTGGGTGATCTGGTTGTCGCGAGTGAGACCCAGCAGCGGACCCAGCAGGTAGCCGATCGTGCCGCCGACATACCCATTCGCCGTTGGCTCGGGCGGGAACTCTTCGGGCGTCAGGTAGACGTGTTCGAGGCCGAGCGGCTCGAACACCCGAGAACGCAACTCCTCGGCAGCGCTGTTGCCGGTGACGGCTTCGATGACCAGACCCGCAGCGACGTAGCCCGTGGTGTTGTAGTTGAACTCAGTGCCCAGCTCGGTCACGGGGCCGTAGTCGGCAGCGAATTCCAGGATCTCCTCAGGCGAAATCTGCTCATCCAGCCGGGTTGCTGCGAGCTGGTAGAAGCGAGGGTCGAAGGCATACTCGACGAATCCCGAGGTGTGCCCGAGCAGGTCACGCACGGTGACCTCGGCGGCGTGCTCATAGCCCGGTGCCCAGTCGCCTCCCAAGTACTGCGCCACTGGCGCATCCAGCGCCACCACGCCTTCGGCAGCCAGCTGCAGTACGACAGCCGCTGTCACCGTCTTGGTGACCGAGCCGATCCGAACGTGATGGCGGTACGACATCGGCGTGCTGGTGCCGAGATCGCTGACGCCCCAGCTGAACAGGTCGGGCTCGCGGTCGCCGCGGGCGACGGCGAGCACCAGACCGGGTGCGCCCGAGCGTTTCATCCACTCGGTGACGGCCGCATCGAGCGGGTCGGTGCTCGGTGCCGCGGGCTCGTCGGCCGGCTCTGCAACGGCATCCGACTCCCGGCCGTCCTGTGATGCATCGGAGCCGGCTGTCGTAGCGGCATCCGCTGTCGCATCAGAATCCGCGGTTGCTGCTGTCGTCGTTGGGGCTGTCGTCGGCATCGACGCCAACGAGGTCGTGGTCGCCGACAGAGCGGTCGTTGCCGATGGTGCAGTGGTGGCTGTCGCCGCCGTGGTGGCAACTGGGGTCGGATCCGGGGCCGCATTCTCGGCGGTGCTGCAAGCAGCCGCTGCCACGAGGACGCTCAGCAGGACCGGTGCAAGCCGCTTCATGCGTGCAGCGTAGGAGCCACGAGCCTGAGCGGATCGCCGAAGGTCCTGTCGTCGTAGCCATGTCGGGCGCACCTCGCCGTTTCGGCGAGTCAATGGCCGTGGCGAGGGGCAAACTGTGGCGCTGTTCGTGCCCAAGTCGGCGCGCGGGCAACGACATTTGCGAATATCTGCTGCGACTACTGCTTCAGCAGACCACAGGGGGTCGATGTGAATCTGGGAATGCTGCTCTTCATGCCAGCGACCATTGCTGGCGAACAAGTCATCCTGATCGACACCTCGACGGAAGCCGGCGGCGGCGCCGCCCGCGAGGTGACCTACCAGGAGCTGCTCGACAACGTGAGCCGCGCTGCCGGCATGCTGACCATGCTCGGCGTGGGCGTCGGCGACCGGGTCGGCATCTTCGCCACCAACAGCGTGGAGTGCGTGGAGGCCGTCTTCGGCGGTGCGTTCGTCGGCGCCACCGTCGTGCCGATGAACTTCCGTGCCGGTGCCGAGGAGACCGCCCACCTGCTGAGCGACAGCGGCGTCAGCGTGCTGTTTACCGAGTCGCGCTACAGCGACTTGATCTCCGAGAACAAGCCCGACGACCTCGAGCACGTCCTGGTGCTCGACGATCCGTCGTCGTATGCCGCCGCCCGTGACGAGGCGTTCGAGTTGCCCGTCCCGGAGGATGTCGATCCCGACGGGCTGTGCGCGCTGCTGTACACGAGCGGCACCACGGCCATGCCCAAGGGCGTGAAGCTCACCAACGGGGCCATCACGGGCTACGTCATGGGCACCAACGACGCCGCGACCGGCGAGGACATGGGACGCATGGCGGTCGCGGCGCCGCTGTATCACATCGCCGGGCTCACCTCGATGCTGAACGCCCTCTACAGCGGGCGCGTGGTGGTGCTGCTGCCGCAGTTCGAAGCGTCGTCGTGGATCGACTGCGTGCAGGCGCACTCGGTGACGCATGCCTTCCTGGTGCCCACCATGCTCGCTCGGGTGCTCGAAGCCCCCAACTTCGGCCATGAGGCGTTCAGCGGCCTCGACGCCATCACCTACGGCGCGGCGCCGATGCCGCCATCGGTCATCCGCCGAGCCATCGACATGTTCCCGGCGAACGTGGCGTTTGCCGGCGCCTACGGGCAGACCGAGACGACGTCCACAGTGGCCGTTCTGGATCCCGACGATCATCGCATCGACGGCACCGACGAAGAGAAGGAGCGCAAGCTGCACCGGTTGTCGTCGGTGGGCCAGGTGCTCGAGGACGTGCAGGTGCGCGTCGTCGATGCCGACAGCGGCGAGGTCGTGGCGCCCGGTGTGATCGGCGAGGTGCAGCTGCAGACGTTCCGGGCCATGGACGGCTACTGGGGCAACGACGAGAAGACCCGC
>NZ_JAPYOK010000120.1:0-65869 GCF_028283155.1 Candidatus Poriferisodalis multihospitum
GCCGCGCTCGCAACTGGCTTCAACCTGCGACGCGTCGATGCCGACACGGTGAGCGTCTCGCTGGACGAGACCTGTGACGAATCGACGGTGGCGCACCTCCTCGACGCGTTCGGCACGCTGCCCGGCGGCAGCACTCCCGATGTCGGCACCGTGGCCGAGCTGGCTGCCTCGGCGCCGTCGGGAATCGCCGACGAACTGCAGCGCACCAGCGACTACCTCACCCATCCCACGTTCGGTTCGTACCGCTCCGAGACCGAGATGATGCGCTACCTGCGCCGCCTTGCCTCGTACGACGTGGCCCTGGACCGATCGATGATCCCGCTCGGCAGCTGCACCATGAAGCTCAACGCCGCTGCGGAGATGACGCCGGTCACCTGGCCCCAGTTCGCCGACATCCATCCCTTCGCGCCGCCTGGCCAGTGGGAGGGCTACCGGCAGATCATCGCCGACCTCGAGCGGTGGCTGGCAGCGGTCACCGGCTACGACACCGTGTCGCTGCAGCCCAACGCCGGCTCCCAGGGCGAGCTGGCCGGGCTGCTCGCCATCCGCGGCTACCACGACGACCGCGGCGATGCACACCGCACGGTGTGCCTCATCCCCTCCTCCGCGCACGGCACGAACGCGGCGTCCGCGGTGATGGCCGGCATGCGGGTGGTGGTAGTGGGCTGCACCGACGACGGCGATGTCGACCTCGACGACCTCGACGCCAAGATCGCCGAGCACGGCGACCAGCTCGCTGCGTTCATGGCCACCTATCCCTCCACGCACGGTGTCTATGAGGACGGCATCCGGCAGGTCTGCCTGAAGGTGCACGAAGCGGGCGGGCAGGTGTACGTGGACGGAGCGAACCTCAACGCGCTCGTGGGCCTGGCCGCCCCTGGCACCTTCGGCGCCGACGTCAGCCACCTGAACCTGCACAAGACGTTCTGCATCCCCCATGGCGGGGGCGGGCCGGGCATCGGGCCGGTGGCATGCCGGCTGCACCTGGCCAAGTACCTGCCCAACCACCCCCTGGCACCCAGTGCGGGCCCTGACACCGGCCCAGGCGCCATCTCGTCGGCACCCTGGGGATCGGCGGGCATCCTGCCGATCCCGTGGATGTACATCGCGATGATGGGTGTCGAGGGGCTCACCCAAGCCACCCAGACGGCGATTTTGTCGGCCAACTACCTGGCCTCCCGGCTCGGCGAGCACTTCCCGATCCTGTACCAGGGCCGCTACGGCCTCGTCGCGCACGAGTGCATCGTGGACCTGCGGCCGTTCTCGGATTGGGCCAGCGTGGACGACGTGGCCAAGCGGCTCATCGATTTCGGTTTCCACGCCCCGACCATGTCGTTCCCGGTCGCCGGGACGCTGATGATCGAGCCGACCGAGAGCGAGTCGCTCGCGGAGATCGACCGGTTCTGCGATGCGATGGCGACGATCCGATCCGAGATCGACAGGGTTGCGCGCGGCGAGTGGCCCGCTGATGACAACCCGCTCGCCAACGCACCCCACACAGCCATCGACGTGCTGGCCGACGAATGGGATCACCCCTACACGCGTGCCGAGGGCGCGTATCCGGCGGGCACCAAGGTGGCGACGCTCGTTGCCGACAAGTACTGGCCACCGGTCAGCCGCATCGACGGTGCCTACGGCGACCGCAACCTGATGTGCGCCTGCCCCGACCCCCGCGCCTTCGAAACTGACTGACCTCGGCGCGCCTAGCGTTCGGGCATGGCACGAGTCGATCCTTCAGTGCTGGAGATGCCGGACGATGCTGCGGCCGGCACGATGCCGTACTTCTCCCACATCGACACGTGGCTGCGCGCCGAAATCAACGGGCTCACCGAAGAACAGCTCAACCTCGACGACCAGTCTCCCGACCGGGAGCTGATGTGGTGGTCGATCCGGCGGCAGATCAGCCACATCGCCTGGGTGTCGCTGATCTTCGCGAAGCGCCGTTGCGGGCTGCTGCTGTGGCCCGACGGCGACATTCCCGAACCGATCGTGTGGTCGGAGCATCACCAGGGGCGCAACAACAAGCACGGGCTGCGGCTGGATCCTGGGTTGTTCTGGGACGTGCCCGATCTGCTCGACAAGCTGGACCTGGGCCTGAGCTGGATGCGCTACGTGGTTGCTTCCCATCCGGTGGAGACGTTCCGCGAGATGGTGGAGTCGCGTCACAGCACGCTTTTCTGGGATGACGCCATCACGGTGCTTCCCCGGGGGGCTTGGCATGATCCAGGCGACGAGCGGATGATCGTGAACACGCTCGAGTGCGCGATCTGGATGCTCTTCTACGAGATGGCTTCGCACATCCGCTCCATCCAGCGGATCAAGGAAATCCAGGGGCTGCCGCCGGCCGTGGAGCTGGCGCGCTTCGGCTACCTGCGCCTGCCCCACTACTGGGGCGAGACCGACGCGCCGGCACCCAGCATCACCAAGCTGTGAGCCCCAAGATCATTCTCGACTGCGACCCGGGCCATGACGATGCCGTGGCGATCCTGCTGGCGGCTCGCGAGTGCGACGTGCTGGCCATCACCACCGTGTCGGGCAATGCGCCGCTGCATCTGACCACAGCGAACGCCCTGCTCATGTGCGAACTCGCCGGGCTCGACATTCCCGTCCATGCGGGCGCCGACTGCCCGCTGGTGGTGCCGGCTGCGCACGCTCCCCGTGCACACGGCGAGACCGGCCTGGACGGGCCGCCGCGGCCCAGCGTGCACACCGAGGCTGCCAGCGCCGATGCGGTCGGCTGCATCATCTCCACGGTCAGGACGCACGACGACGTGTGGCTCGTGCCGGTGGGGCCGCTCACCAACGTGGCGCTCGCCTTCCGCCAGGCACCCGACATCGTCGAGCGGGTGGCCGGCATCTCGCTGATGGGCGGTGCGGTGGGGCCCGGCAATGTGACGCCGAGCGCTGAGTTCAACATCTGGGCCGACCCGCATGCCGCGCAGATCGTGTTCCGCAGCGGTGCGCAGGTGCTGCGCATGGCCGGTCTCAACCTCACCCACCAGCTCTGCCTGGGGGCCGAGGTCATCGCTGCGTTGCGCGCAGACGGCGGCACGGTGCCGGCGTTCATGGCAGACCTGTTCGACTTCTACCTGGCCGGCTATCGCGAGCGGGCAGGGCTGGAGGCGGCGCCGATGCACGACCCCTGTGCGGTGCTGGCGGTCAGCCGGCCCGAGCTGTTCACCTTCGGCGCGCGGCATGTCGACGTGGAAACCGAAGGCGGGCTGACGCGCGGCATGACGGTGGTGGACGAGCGCCCGGGTACTGAGGCCGTGCCCAACTGCGAGGTCGCCTACGCCATCGACACCCCCACGGCGCTCGATCTCATCGTCGACGCCGTGCGCAGCCACGGCTGATGCGCCGCATTGCGACACTGATCGCCTTGGCGCTGGCGGCAACCGCCGCCGCGGCAGCCTGCGGCAGCGACGAGCTTGAGGCGCGAGACCTGACGCTGCCCGAAGCGGTGGGCCAGATGCTGCTGTTCGGCTTTCCCGGCACCGACCTGGAGCCCGCAGTCGCCGATCTGCTCGATGAGGTCGGCCCCGCAGGGCTCATCGTGTACGACTACGACGTGCGCAGCGGCGGCACACAGCCGCGCAACATCGTCTCGCCCGACCAGCTCGCAGCGCTGACCGCGAGCCTGCAAGAGCACAGCGACATCGGTCTGCTGATCGCCGTGGACGCCGAAGGAGGGCTGGTCAACCGGCTGAAGCAGAAGTACGGCTTCCCGGTCGTGGTGCCGTCCGCCGCCGAGATGGGCGCCGCCGATGCGGCGGAGACGTCCAAGACTGCCGCGGCGCTGGCCGACGAGCTCCGTGCAGCGGGCATCAACTGGAATCTCGCACCGGTGGTGGACGTCAATGTGTATCCCGACAGCCCGGCGATCGGTGCGCTGGGGCGGGCGTTCAGCGCCGATCCCGCCGAGGTGGCCGCACATGCCGGCGCGTTCGCGGACGCGATGCGCGCCGAGTCGGTGGTGCCGACGCTGAAGCATTTCCCCGGCCACGGCAGTGCTGTCGGCGACACGCACCTGGGCGTCACCGACGTCACCGACAGCTTCGTTCGCGACGTCGAGCTCGCTCCGTACCGGATGCTGTTCGAGCAGGGCTACGCCGGAGCGGTGATGACCAACCACGTCGTCAACCGCTCACTGGACCCGACGGCGCTGCCCGCCACGCTGTCAGCGGCGGTCGTCACCGATCTGCTGCGCAACGAGCTCGGCTTCGACGGCGTGGTGATCTCCGACGACATGGGCATGGGTGCGATCGTCGAGGAGTTCACCCTGGAGCACGCGGCGGTGCGCGCCATCACTGCCGGAGTGGACGTGGTGCTGCTTGCCAACCAGATCCACGAAGACGAAGCCGAGCGGGTGCTGCGCGTTCGCGATGCGATCCTGGCTGCTGTGGAGTCGGGCGAGATCCCCGAGGAGCGGATCTACGAGTCGGCGCAGCGGGTGCTGGAGCTGAAGCGCCAGTACGGCTTGCTGGACTGAGGGGCGTGACGGCGAAACAGCCACCTCGGCGCGCCACGTCGGTACCGTTGCCGCTGTGCCGACCCACAGCGCTGAGACGAGTTCAGCGAACGGCCCAGCGTTCCGGCTGAGCCAGTACAGCCATGGTGCGGGCTGAGCGTGCAAGCTCGGGCCATCCGAGCTGGCGCAGGTGCTGCGCCATCTGACTCCCCCATCGCATCCGAATCTTCTGGTCGGCACCGACACGAGCGACGACGCCGCCGTCTGGCGGCTCGACGACGGCGCGCTGCTGGTGACCTCGACTGACTTCTTTGCGCCCATCGTGGACGACGCCCGCACGTGGGGACGCATCGCGGCAGCCAACGCCGCCAGCGACATCTACGCCATGGGCGCCAGCCCGCTGTTCGCCCTCAACGTGGCGGCGTGGCCCCGCGATGTGCTGCCGCTGGACCTGCTGGGCGAAGTGCTCGCCGGCGGCGCCGATGCCGCCGCCGAAGGCGGCTGGGTGGTCGCCGGCGGACACACGATCGACGGGCCAGAGCCGCTCTACGGGATGTCGGTCACCGGCACCTGCCCGCCGGCCAGCGACGGCACGGGCCTGCTCACCAATGCGGGCGGCCGCCCGGGGCAGGCGCTCGTGGTCACCAAGCCGCTGGGCACCGGCCTGCTCGCGACGGCGCTGAAGCATTCCGAGCTCGAGGCGGTCGCCCGGGGCGGCGCGTTGTCGGGCACCTACGAGGCCGGCGTGGCCGAGATGTGCAGGCTCAACAACACGGCCGCGGCCGTGGCCATCAAGGCTGGAGCAACAGCGGCCACCGACGTCACCGGCTTCGGGCTGGTAGGTCACCTCGCAGAGCTCGCTGCGGCCAGCGACGTGAGCGCCGTGGTGGATGCCGCCGCGGTACCGATGCTGCCCGATGTCATCCGGCTCGCGACCGGCGGCCATGTGCCCGGCGGCACCGGGCGGAATCTCGACCATCTGGCCGAGCGCCTCGACGGCGGCGACGAACTCACCCGCGCCGTGCTCGCAGATCCGCAGACCTCGGGAGGCCTGCTGTTCAGCTGCGATCCGGCACGCGCAGACGATGCCGTGCGAGAGCTGCGCGACAGCGGCCATGACGCCGCCGTGATCGGCGAGCTGGTCGCCGGCAGCAGCGGCACGATCACCATTGCGCGTGCCATCACCGCAGGCTCCGGCGCCGGCTGAGGTTCGCCGTGGTCGCCACCACCACGCGCCGGGGAGTGTTTCCCGGTTCGTTCAACCCGCCCACGACTGCCCATCTCGCCATCAGCGAAGCCGTGGTGGTTCAGCATCACCTCGATGTGCTCGTGTGGTCGGTGAGCCGGGTAGCACTCGCCAAGGAAGACGTGCAGCGCCCGCGCCTGGTCGACCGGATTGCCGTTCTGGAGGACATGGCCGAGAAACTCGACTGGCTCGAGATCAGCGTCACCGAAGCGCAGCTGCTGTCGGAGATTGCTGCCGGATTCGACGTCATCGTCATGGGCGCCGACAAGTGGCAGCAGATCCACGACCCGGTCTTCTATGGCGACGACCCATCGCGCCGGGACGCCTCCATTGCAGCGCTGCCGACGGTCGCCATCGCGGCCCGCCCGCCGCACGGCTGCCCCGCCGACCTCGTCCTCGACCTGCCGGATTGGGTCGGCGCCGTGTCGAGCACCCAGGCCCGTACCACCGACCCGGCGCTGATGGCGCCCGAGGCAGCCCGCTTCGACGCAGCGACCGGCGCCTGGACCGACCCGGCGCACTACGAAGCCTGGCTGAGAGCCGAGCAAGGAGACTGAGACGCGCAATGGACGAGATTCTCGATGTGGATCTGCTGGCCTTCGAGCAGGGCTCAGCGGTGCAGCGCAGGGCCGTCACCGATGGTGTCATGGCCAGCCTGCGCACCGGCTTCGTGTACACCGCGCACGACCTCTCCGGCGGGCTGCTCGACGACGCCTACAACGTGCTGGGCAGATTCTTCGCACTCGAGCCCGACGCCAAGAGGCGCTACGTCGACGCGGAGTCGTTCGGCGCCCGCGGCTACACCGGCCGCCTGACCGAGACCGCCGCCATCTCCGATCTGCCCGACTGGAAGGAGATGTTCAACTGGAGCGACCAGCCTCCGGCCGGCCATCCGCTCACGACCAGGTACGGCCGGTGGTACCGGCCGTCGATCTTCCCCGACGCTGACATCGCCGATGCCGGCGACGTCCTCACCGAGTTCCACCGGCGGCTCGTCGAGCTGCAGCGGCGCTTCCTGCGGGTGATCGCCGAGGGCATCGGTGCCCACGAGACCTACTTCGACAGGATGACGACCTACGGCACGCACCTGTCCCGGGCCATTCACTACCCGCCGATGTCGAGCGCCCCGAGCGGCGGCAGCGAGGGCCACGTCTGGGCGGACGAGCACGCCGACATCAACCTCATCACTGCCCTGCCCAGAGCGACCGACCGCGGGCTGCAGGTCCGAATCGATGACGAATGGATAGATGCGGCGCCGCCGCATGATCACGTCATCATCAACTCGGGGATCATGCTGGAGCACGTCACCAATGGCCTGATCGGTGCCGGCTGGCATCGCGTCAAGGCCGACCCCGACCAGCACGACAGCCGCCTCAGCGTGGTGCAGTTCTGCCACCCCCGCCCGTCGACCATCCTCACGCCAGCGCCGTCGACCGTCACGCCAGAGCGACCCTGCCGCTATGAGGCAATCTCGGCCGAGGATCGACTCGAAGAGGTGATCTGGGAGATCAACCTGATCCCCGACGCCCGCCGCATCGATTGATCGCGGCAGGTTGAATCAGGCCAGGCCGCCCGGCTAGAGCTCGAGCAGGGCGTTCTCGATCACCTCGGTCAGCGCCGGGTGGATATAGAACTGCCCGTGGGCCATCTGGTCGACGGTCTGGCCGAACGACATGCCCTGGATCAGCTGCTGGACCAGAGTCGAGGCCTGCGGGCCGATGATGTGGGCGCCGAGCAGCTCGCGGGTCTCCGCGTGAGCGATCAGCTTGGCGAAGCTGGTGCTGTCCTCCATCGCCCAGCCGTAGGCGGTATGGCCGAATGGCTTGTTCGCCACTGAGATCGGCAGACCAGATGCACGTGCGTCCCGCTCGGTGAGGCCCACCGACGCGACCTGGGGGTGCGAGAACACCGCGTGGGGCACGAGTCGCTCATCCACGCTGCGCATCGGCCCGGCTGCCTGATCTTCGGCCACCAGCAGGTTGTGTCTCAGCGCTCGCGCCTGCGCGTTCGCGAGGTGCTTGAGCTGGATCTCGCTGGACAGGTCGCCGAAGGCCCACACGCCCGGCGCCGAGGTGCGAAAGAACTCATCGGTCAGCACGCGACCGTCCCGGTCCTCCACCCCTCCGAGGTCGAGCGCAAGCTGGTCGCCATTGGGCACCCGGCCGGTGGCCACCAGCAGCACATCGGCTTGCGCCGACTCGGCACGACCGTCGCGGGTGAACTCGACCGTGTAGGAATTGCCGCGGGCACTCGGCGAGCCGTCGGCGGCATAGGCGAAATCGCCACGGGCCCCCTCCCCTGTATCGCCGCCGCCACTGACGCTGGTCACCGTCGCGCCGAGTCGCAGGTCGAAGTGGCGCTCTGCCGCTGACGTGAACGCAGCAGACACATCGTCGTCCTCGGCTCGCAGCAGCCGCTCGCCCCGGTTGACGACGGTGACGTTGGTACCCAGTGCCGAGAACACGTAGCCCATCTCGCACGCGATGTATCCCCCGCCAAGCACGATCATCGACTCCGGCAGGGAATCGAGCCGCATCACCGTGTCGGACGTGTGGAATGGCACGGTTCCGAGACCTCGATAAGGCGGGAGGTGCGGCCGGGCACCGGCGCCGAGCACGATGTGGCGGCCCGAAACCGACTCGGTAGAACCGTCGTGCATGCGCACAGCCAGACGCCGGTCGCTCACGAAACGCGCGTCGCCCTCGAACACAGTGATGTTGGGGCATTCGGCGCCGATTCGATAGCCACGTCCGCCGTCGGCAATCGGATCGATCCGCCCGAAGACGCGATCCCGAATGGCGGGCCAATCGGCGCTGTCAAAGCTGGCGGCGATGCCGTAGCTGCCCGCCGTCGCGATGGTGTCTGCGACGTCGGCCGCGTACACGAACATCTTGGAGGGGATGCACCCCACGTTCAGGCAGGTGCCGCCGAAGACGCCCCGTTCGACGATCGCAATCGACCAGTCGTCGAATTCAGGGCCGGGGATGGAGTTAGCCGAGCCGGTTCCGACGATGACCAGGTCGAAGTCTGACATGGGCGCAGTCAATCAGCGCCGGCCACGCCGGGCGCATTGCTGGCCGCGAGGCGCCGCACGCCTCACACGAGTGCTTGGTACACGAGGGCCTTCAGCTCCGGTCGGATCGGGTGGACGCTCGACGGCAGCAGCTGCGTCAGGAACACCAGCGTGATGTCCTCGACCGGGTCCACCCAGAATGCCGTCGACGCAGCCCCTCCCCAGGCGAACTCGCCCTTGCTGGAGACGACCTTGGCCTTGGCGGGATCGAGCACGACCGAGAATCCCAAGCCGAAGCCGACGCCGTCGAAGGCCGCCTCGGAGAACAGCGCCCGGCCGCACTCGGTGAGATCGGTCCCGCCGGGCAGATGATTGCTGGTCATGAACTCGAGGGTGCGCCGGCCGATGACCCGGGCGCCGCCCAGCTCGCCGCCGTTGCGCAGCATCTGGGTGAAGCGGTGATAGTCCCCCATGGTCGACACCAGGCCGCCGCCTCCCGAGAGGATCTTGGGCGGCCCGAGGTAGGCCGATGTGCGCGGATCGTCCATCAGCGTGCGCGCCAAGCCCGGATCGTCGGCGCGGTATGCCGGCACCGTCGGCCCCGTGTTGCCCGCTGGGTCGCGCGCCGCCAGCGCGGCTGTCGTGTAGTTGGCCGCGAATCGCTCGACATCGGCAGGAGGCACTTCGAAGCCTGTGTCGACCATGCCGAGCGGCCCGGTCACGTGCTCGATGAGGTACTCGTCGAGCGATTGGCCCGAGGCGAGCTCCACGACACGGCCCAAGACGTCGGTGGAGTAGCTGTAGTTCCACTCGGTGCCCGGATCGAACAGCAGCGGGAGCGCTGCGAGGGCTTCACAGGTTTCCTCGAGGTTGCCCGGGGCGCCCCAGTTGAATCCGTTGGCCCGGTAGAGCGCGTCGACCTCGTTGGCGAAGTGGAAGTCATAGGTGAGCCCGGAAGTGTGAGTCAGCAGGCTGTGGACGGTGAGGGCGCTTGCCGGTTCTCGTGTCTGGTACTGCATCACGTTGCCGCCGGCGAAGACGCGTGCATTTGCAAACTCCGGAATCCAGCGAGAGACAGGATCTTTCAGCTGGAAGAACCCCTGCTCGTAGAGCTGCATTGCAGCGATCGACACGATGGGCTTGGTCATCGAATAGATGCGATAGATCGTGTCAGGCGTGACCGGCAGCGATCGCTCGCAATCCCGCTGGCCGTAGCGGTGCGTGTAGGCGATCTGGCCTCCACGCGTCAGCAGCACCGACACACCCGGCAGACGCCCGTCGTCGACATATCGATCGAGGTGCGCGGCGATGCGGCCCAGCCGGCTGGCGTCGAAGCCCACCTCGGCCGGCTCGACGGCTGGCTCGATGTCTGAGGTGATCGATCCCATCGCTGCCCCTGTCTCTGCTGCTCGCGGCGCTGACATCCTCAGGCCAGATGCCACCGGGCCGCAGGCTACGGCGCAGGCACCTGCCGACGGCTCTGTCAGCGAATCTCGGGCAGGTTCAGGACGCAGCAGCTGACGGTGGCCGCGGCCGGGAGCTGTTCGGCGGTCGCGATGCCACGCTCGACGACCGCTGCGGCCAGGTCGGGGTCGGACCAGCTCGAGACGGTCTGGAAGCCCCGCTCCTCATAGACCTCGACGGGTTGACCGCCCATGAAGCTCATCACCGGCCTCAACGACGGCGACGCCTTGGCGACCACGGCCGCCACGCCCGTGGAGGCCGCCCACTCCAAGAGGTGGTCGAGCAGCCCGGCCCCGATGCCCTGACCGAAGTAGCGGCTGTCGCGGTCGTCGGTGTCGTCGAGCTGGCCGACGTGGTAGCAGAAAACGCTGATCGTGCCGGGGGGAAGGCTCGGTGCCCGGTCGTCGAAGTCCATCCAGTACAGCGGGTCCCAGATGCTGTCGGGGCTTCGCTGCCCCCCGATGTATTGCCGGAACTGCAGTTGGCCGACGTGGCGGTCTCCGTCGAACGCCAGGATTGCTGCAGAACCGAGAGTGGCGATTCTCGCGTCCAGCTCGTCGGCCTCGCCCATGCAGCCCACAGGCACCGAGCCGACATCGGAGGCCGCCATGGCTCGGTAGGCGATGTTGTGCGGAGCTGGCACCGCCAGGTCACCTGTCATCGGGTATCAGGCTACAACGCCAGAAACAGATTCCTAAACTACACAGAAAATATGGAAATAGATGAAAAATAATGCTCTTGACAGCAGGTAAGCAACCACTACTAGAGTGCCGCAGACCCGCCGGGCGCTTGGCCATGTGACCAGGGCTTCCGGCATCAGGCGACGCAGCGAGAGGTGAAGTACCCATGATGACTACGCATGAGTTCTGTTTGTTTGTCGGTGGCGCCGACCTCACCGTTGCATCGACAGTCGAGCGGCTGGAGCGCAGCGGCTTCTCCCATCCGGCTGCCGGGGCCCACGGCGGCGTCCAGGCGCTCGTGTTCTCGCGTCAAGCGGAGCGTCTCGTCGATGCGGTGGGCGCTGTCGTCACAGCGGCCGAGGACATTCCTGGGCTCTGCGTGGCCAGAGACGTTCGAAGCGACGCCGTGCCGGTGTTCCACCCGAATTCGCTGAAGCTCGCCGCATCCTGCACGGTCGCTGAACCGCCCGACGTCGCGGACGCTGCACCGAACGGCGGGCGATGCGCGGTCGTAGAGTCTGGCGATGTGGATGTCGGCAGCAGGCGATATGGCTGACGAGCAACTCCTGTCGCGCTTGCTGATCGTCCGCCATGGCGAGTCGGTCGCGATGGCCGAGGGGATCGTCGGCGGACCCCGGGGATGCCGGGGCCTCACTGACCGGGGCCGAACTCAGGCCGCGGCGCTGCGCGACAGATTCGCTTCGGGCCGTGAACCCGAGGTGCACGTTGCGTACTCCTCGCCGCTGCCCCGGGCTCGCGAGACCACCGACATCGTCCTGCCGGCACTGGGGAACGGACCCGAGCACGGCAAACTCGAGGTTCATCTCCATGACGACCTCGAGGAGATGCGCCTTGGGCCTGCCGACGGCATGACGTGGGAGGCGGCACGCGAGCGCTTCGGGTTCATCCAGCCGATGGACCAGCCGTACACGCCCGTGGTGGAGGGCGGCGAGAGCCGTGCCGGCTTCCGCCACCGCGTTGCTCAGGCACTCAACGACATTGCTGCGGCCCATGTGGGCAAGACCGTCTTCGTGGGATGCCACGGCGGTATCTCCTCTGCGGCAATGGCGATGGCATTCGGCATCGCGCCCAGCCATCGCGGTGTCGGCGTGGTCACTGCGGTAACCGCCATCACCGAGCTGGAATTGCTCGAATTGAACGGACGACGCCTCTGGCAGGTGCGGCGATTCAACGACGCCGCTCACCTCGCCGCGGTCGAAGCGGCCTGAGGGCATCCTGCTGCCTCCCGGGCGGACGCGCCCGCTCGCCCAGCCTCTAACTTGGCGCATAGGCAGCGAACTGCGGGAATCTGGAGGACCAGATGCTGGTCGAGCGAATCGAAGCGAAGTGGATCGACGCATTCTCGTCGGTATTCGAGATGTGCGGCGTCGAGCCGCCCCAGACCGCGGCGATCTTGTCGGAAAGCCAAAGCCGATCCGTGAACGTGAACCTGGCCGAACTGGCATTGGACCGGCTCGGCATGCCCCCGATTCATGTCGTGGTGCCCACGCCGCGCCAGTCGGCACCGGTACCGGTGAGATCGACCGGGGCGTCCGACGCCATCGCGGGCTCAGCGGCAGTTCTGGCAGCGCTCGGCGCGGTGGACTTCGTCGTCGACTGCACGGTGGAGGGGCTGCTGCACGCCCCGGAGCTTCCGAAGATCCTGGGCGAGGGCACCCGGGTCTTGATGGTCTCCAATGAGCACCCCGAAGCCCTCGAGCGTCTCATACCGGAACCGGACCTCGAGCCGAAGGTCAAGGTGGGCATCAAGAAGCTGATCGCTGCCTCGGAGCTGCACGTCACCTCGGCGGCAGGAACCGATCTGGTCGTCGACGTCAGCGGGGCACCCTGCGGCGGCGGCTGGGGTTACACCGCCCGGCCTGGCACGATCAGCCACTGGCCCGGCGGGCTCTGCTTGGCCTTCCCGAAGGCCGACACCGTCAACGGCACCATCGTGATGGATCGCGGCGACATGAATCTCACCTTCAAGCGGTACATCGAATCGCCGGTCACGCTGCAGATCCGCGACGACTACGTGGTCGACGTGGAGGGTGCCGGAACCGATGCCGAGCTGTTCCGCAGCTACACCGACGCATGGGGCGACCGCGAGGCGTACGCCACCAGCCACGTGGGGTGGGGCATGAACCCCGGCGCTCGCTGGGACACCCTGTCGATGTATGACCGGAGCCAGACCAACGGAACCGAGCAGCGAGCCTTCGCCGGCAACTTCCTCTACTCAACCGGGGCCAACGAGCACGCCGGCCGGCACACGCTGGGCCACTTCGACCTGCCGATGCGCAATCACAGCGTGTTCCTCGACGGCGAGGCAGTCGTCATCGACGGCCAGCTCCAGGGCGAGCTGGCCTGAGCCGGCCCAGCGGCGGCCTGTCCGCATCTGGTCACCCTGCGGGCTGCTGGCACGCATCGTGAGCGACACGGCACCGCTGTCGGTCGGGGCCGACCTCGCGGCGCGAGTCGAACGCTGGGCTCAGCATCGACCTGATGCGCCCGCAGTCGCGTTCGAGGGTGTCGAGCACACCTACCGCGAATTCGCCGATCAGATCGCCGAGACCGCCGCCTGGCTGGCCGCATCAGGCATCGGCGACGGCGACCGGGTGGCCTGGCTCGGTCCCAACCGGCCAGCAGCGCTGCGGCTGATGCTCGGCTGCTCCTGGCTCGGCGCCGTCTACCTGCCGCTGAACTCGCGCCTCGTGCCGCCTGAGCACCAGTGGATCCTCGACCACGCCGAGCCGCGCCTGCTCACGGTGGACTCGGCCTTCGCCGACCACGCGGCACGGATCGGCTCACGCTGCGACGTTCACGTGATGGCAGATGAACCGCGGGTCGGCAAGCCGGACAGCTCCGCCGGCCAAGCCGCCGCTGCCGGTGCCCCGCCGCGAGTCGGCACGCCGGAACATCCGGTGCTACTGGCGTACACATCGGGCACGACCGGGCACCCCAAGGGCGCCGTACTGGACCAAGCGGCCATGGCAGCCAACGCGGTCAACGCCACCCACGCGCACGATCTCACGAGCACCGACCGGGTGCTGACCACCATCCCGCTGTTCCACGTCGGCGGGCTGAACATCCAATCGCTCCCTGCACTGCTCGGCGGGGCGGCGGTACGGCTGCAGCGCGCCTTCGATGCCGGACAGTTCCTCGATGACGTCGAGGAGTGGCAGCCGACCTGGACCGTGCTGGTCCCCGCAGCGCTCGCCGCCGTGTCGGCCCATCCGCGATTCTCTGAAGCAGACCTCAGCTCGCTGCGCGGCATCATGACGGGCTCATCGCCGGTGCCCGCAGCCGTCACACGGCCCTACTTCGATCGCGGGCTGCCGGTCGGGCAGATCTACGGGTCCACCGAGACCGCCCCGATTGCGGTGCACTTGCGCTGCGACGAGGCGGCCGGCCATCCGGGCTCGTGCGGCAAGCCGTCCACGATGTGCGAGGTGCGCATCGTCACCGATGCCGGGACCGACGCGGAGCCAGGCGAGCACGGCGAGCTGTGGGTGCGGGGGCCGAGCGTGCTGCGGAAGTACTGGAACGATCCGCAGTCCACCGCCGAGGCCCTCACGGACGGCTGGTTCCACACGGGCGACATCGGGCACGCCGACGCCGACGGCTGGATATTCATCGACGATCGCCGCACCGACTTGATCATCTCCGGGGGCGAGAACATCTACCCCGCCGAGCTTGAGGAAGCGCTCTCGGGCACTGACCTTGTCGCCGAAGCGACCGTCGTGGGCGTGCCCCACGAGCGCTGGGGCGAGGTGCCCGTGATCGTGGCCGTGCGTGCCTCAGGTGGCGCAGACGCAGGTCCGCCCGATGCCGACGACGAGACCGCTGCCGAGCTGCTGCGGCTGTTCGATGGGCGGCTCGCACGCTTCAAGCACCCCAAGGCAGTGTTCTGGGCCGACCAGCTTCCCCGCACAGCGCTCGGCAAGGTCCGCAAACACGAGGTGCGAGCAATGCTCACCGAGAACAACGGAGTACACCGTGCCCAATGACGTCGCCTTCATCGGGCTCGGCGTCATGGGCTACCCCATGGCCGGTCACCTCGCGGCGTCCGGGCACCGGGTGGCTGTCTTCAACCGGACCGCAACCGTGGCGCAGCGGTGGTCGGGCGAGCACTCGGGTCGAGTCGCCGCGACGCCGGCGGATGCGGCCAGCGGCGCCGAAATCGTGTTCATGTGTGTCGGCGCTGATGACGACGTACGAGCGGTTGCGTACGGCGATGACGGGGCATTGGGGGCTATGAGCGAAGGCTCTGTGCTGGTAGATCACACGACCGCCTCGGCCGATCTGGCACGAGAGCTGGCTGCCGCCTGTGCCGAGCGAGGGGTGGGCTTTGTGGACGCGCCGGTGTCCGGCGGCGAGGCCGGGGCACAGGGCGGCATGCTCACCGTCATGTGCGGCGGTGACGGCGGAGACTTCGAGCGGGCTCGCCCCGCGATGGACGCGTATGCCAGAGCGGTCACGCTCGTCGGGCCCGCCGGGTCAGGACAGCTCACCAAGATGGTCAACCAGATCTGCATTGCCGGGCTGGTGCAAGCCCTGTCGGAAGGCCTCGAATTCGGCCGCCGTGCCGGCCTCGACCTCGACGCAGTACTGGAGACCATCTCGAAGGGCGCGGCGGGGTCGTGGCAGATGTCCAATCGCGGTACCACGATGACCGCAGGCGAATTCGACTTCGGCTTCGCTGTGGACTGGATGCGCAAGGACCTCGGCATCGTGCTCGCCGAGGCGCAGCGAAACGGCGCGTTCCTGCCGGTCACCTCACTCGTCGATCAGTTCTACAAACGTGTCCAGGAACTCGGCGGCGGACGCTGGGACACCTCGAGCCTCATCACCCTCTTGCGCCCCCCAGGATCTCCCTGACTCGGAGACGGTGTGTGACCGGTACCGTGCGGGCCCGTGACACACAGCGACCGAATCCTGATGGGCCCGGGGCCTTCCAATCCCTATCCCGAGGTGATGGAGGCGTTCACCCGCCCGGTACTGGGCCACCTCGACCCGGAGTTCATCGCCCTGCTGGACGAGACCAACGACCGGCTGCGGACTGTGTGGCAGACGAACAACCTGCTCACGTTTCCGGTCAGCGCCACCGGGTCCGCGGGCATGGAAGCCGCGTTCTGCAACTTCGTCCAGCCTGGCGACACTGTCGTCATCGGCGTCAACGGCGTTTTCGGCACGCGCATGTGCGATGTAGCAGCACGGTGCGGTGCCGACGTCGTGGCGGTGAACGAGGAATGGGGCCGCGCCATCGATCCGCAGCGACTGATCGACGCCCATCCCTCACCGAGAATCATCGCCGTTGTGCACGCCGAAACGTCCACCGGCGTGCGCAACGACATCGCGCCGCTCGGCCAGGGCAAGGGCGATGCTCTGCTGCTCGTCGACTGTGTCACCTCTCTGGGGGGCATCGAGGTCGACATCGACGGCTGGGCCGTCGACATCGCCTACAGCGGCACGCAGAAGTGCCTCGGCGTGCCCCCCGGCCTCGCGCCCCTCACTGTCAGCGATAGGGCGCTGGAATCGCTCGTCGAGCGGCCCCAGAGCTGGTACCTGGACCTGAACATGATCCGGGCGTATGTCGTAGGCGAAGGCGCCCGCGCCTACCACCACACCGCACCGATCTCCATGCTCTATGCGCTGAACGCCGGCCTCGGCGCTGTACTCGACGAAGGGCTCCAGAACGCGTGGACTCGTCACCAGGCCTGCGGCGACGAACTGCACGCGCGCCTGCCCGAGCTCGGATTCGGGCTGTGGGCCCAAGAGGGCCACCGCCTGCCCGAGCTCACCACTGTCACTCTGCCGGACGGCCTCGACGACGCTGCCGGGCGTCGTGCCCTGATGGACCGCTACGGCATCGAGGTGGGCGGCGGGCTCGGACCCGTTGCCGGCAAGGTGTGGCGCATTGGCTGCATGGGGCACACGGCCCGGATGCGCAACGTCAGGATGCTGCTGGGAGCGCTGGAAGAACTTGTGAGCGGCTGAGCGCCCGGCGGCCTGATGGACCGCCACGCCCGCTCAAGGCGTCGGGTGCAGTGGCAGCAGTTCCTGGCCCAGCGCAGCCCGGTAGGTGTTGTGGAAGTGGTGCAACGCCGGCTCGTTGCGCCCGAACACGACATTTTCGAGCGCGCCGCTGTCGGCCGAACGCTGCTGGCTGGCGCTCATCACATAGTCCTCGTCGCGGATGACGTTGCTGAATGCCCGCGACGCCTCGGCCATGAAATCGAACTCGGCGTCGTCGCGAGCGATGCCGGGCCGCAGGTAGAAGGAGATCTGGCTGGTGTGGCGGCCGGGCTCGGTCGGGTGGGGATAGGCCCGTACCAGGAACAGCACCTCGCGCGACGGGATGAGCTGCACGTTCGGGAACAGCCAGTACACCGGCAGTCCATAGCGGGTGATGTCCCACTCCGACGGCGGCCGCTCACGTGCGTCCTCGATGGAGCGGCGGCACAGAATCAGCCGGTGATGGCGCCCGAACTCGTCGTAGCACTGCACGTTGCCGTAGAAGTCATTCGACAGCGTGTCGGAGTGCAGCACGGGGAAGTGGTAGGTCTCGCCGAACGTGTCCATGGCGAGCTTCCAGTTGCAGCCGACCTCGTAGGTATCACAGCCCAGCCACTGCAACTTGCCGAAGTCCCAGCCCGCGAAGTCGGCGGCGAGCTCGTCGCCCAGCAGCGCATCGGGGTCGAGCGTGCCACCGGGCTGGGGGTGCACCCACAGCAGGCCGTGACGCTCGACCGCTGACAGCTCCACCAGCCCCAGGTCGTCGCGGTCGAGCTCGCCGAAGTGATCCGACTTCGGCAGGCCCACAAGCGCGCCGTCGGCGTCGTAGGTCCAGTTGTGGAACGGGCAGGCAAATCGGCGCTTGCGCCCGCGCGGCTCGGCCTCGATGACCACGCCGCGGTGGCGGCAGGAATTCACGAACGCCCGGAACCGGCCGCTCGGCGATCGCACGAGCAGCATCGGCGTGCCCAGATCGTCTTGGGTCATGAATGAGCCGACCTCGGGCAAGTCGCCCGACAGCCCCACCATCTGCGGGTGGGTGTCGAAGAACTCGCGCCGCTCGATGCGTGCGAGCTCGCGGTCGGTATAGGAGGACGTGGGGTTGTAGCGCACGCCGCCGGCATCCACGTTGGTGCCGGAGTCGAGCCGCGCCAGCAGTGTCTTGATATGGCTGACCTGTTCAGCGTGCTCCACGGTCGGCAGTATGCCAGCACGCGGCGCCGCAGAACAGCCGCTCAGCGAAGCCAGTCGTTGAACTCAGGCTGCCGCTTGGACAGGAAGGCCGAGACACCTTCGGCGGCATCGGGCAGGTGATCGGTGATCGCCGTCTTGGAAGCGATCTCGTCGAGGGACTGTTCCCACGTCATCTCGGCAGCCAGCAGGATCGATCGCTTGAGCATGCGCATCGCCACCTGCGGTCCGTCGGCCATCTCGGCTGCGAGTTCGGCGGCCGCAGCAGGAAGCTGCTCGTCGTCGACCACATCGTGCACCAGCCCGAGCTCGTGTGCGGTGTCGGCATCCACGATCCGCTTGCGCATCATGAAATCGGTCGCTCGAGCGACACCAAGGTGCTGCACCAGCAGCCACTGGCCCCCCTCGTCTGGCAGCAGGCCGAAGCGAAGCGTCGCCGATCCCATCCGGGCTGATCGTGCCGCGATCCGGAAGTCGCATGCAAGGGCGAAGCTGAAGCCTGTCTGGATCGCGAAGCCGTTGATGGCCGCGACCGTCAGCTTGTCCAGACGGCGCACAGCGGTGTTGACGGCCTGGGAGATCGTCCGCAGGCTGTTGTACGTGCCAGCGGCGTTGTGGTGCCCGCCGAAGATTTCCGGCGTTGCCGAGGGATGCTCCGCCTCATAGCTGCCCAGGTTGTCTCCGGCCCAGAACGCCCGGCCCTGACCAGTAAACAGCAGTACCCGCACAGCGTCATCCATCTGAGCCTGGGTGATCAGCTCGATCAGGTCGCGCTTCATCGAGTGGGTCGAAGCGTTCATCGACTCGGGCCGGTTGAACGTCACCGTCAGCACTCCGTTCGAGTCCAGCGCCTGCTCGAATCCGAAGTACTCGGTGTCCAGGTAGCCGGCTTGTTCGCTTGACATGGTTCGTTGCCCCCTGCGCCAGGTGATCCGCTCCGAGGCGGGTCGCATGCTGAACCTAGTGAAAAGACGGACCGATGCGCCGATCTGCTGCTCGGTACGCTGCCCGCCGTGGCTCCTGAAACCGGCGGCGCAGGCGAGGCGCCGCCTGCGCCCATTGCCCCGTTTGCTCCGTTCGACGGCGTGCTCATGCTGCGACTCGACACCGAGACGCCTGCAGGCGACCGCACCTACTACGTCACACCGTTCGTCACCGACGGCGGCCGGCTGTTCGTGTTCGATGAACCGGGCGATCGGAGCGATGCCCTCGAGGAACTGCTCGTGGGCAATCGCACAACGATCAGCTCCGCCTCCACCGGCGAGCTGAGCATCGGCGCCGTCGGGCGCTACCCGTCGTCGGAGGAGGAGGCGTGGGCGCGTGACGCCTGCTCGGCGCGCTTCTTCTACGACCAAGCCTTGCAGGACCTCGCCCAGCTCGGCGGGCTGGTGACGCTGCACCCCGCCTGAGCTTCCACTAGCGATCTAGGGTTCCGGGCGTGCGCACAGCCATCGGGTTCGGAGGGCCGGCGTCGGGCAAGCGGCGCGACTGGGACGAACAGGTCGAGTTCCTGCGGGAGGCCGACCGCCTCGGCGTCGACATCCTGTGGTCGGCTGAGGCATGGGGCATGGACGGTGTCAGCACGCTGGCCTACCTCGCTGCGGTGACCGAACGCTGCCAGCTCGGCACGGGCATCTTGCAGATCTCGGCCCGCGCCCCGGTCATGACAGCGATGACCGCGCTCTCGCTCGCGGCCATGACCGGTGACCGGTTCATCCTGGGGCTCGGGGTCAGCGGGCCGCAGGTGGTCGAGGGCCTGCACGGGGTGCGCTTTGGCGACCCGCTGGGACGGCTGCGCGAGACAGTGGACATCTGCCGCCAGGCCTTTGCCGGCGAGAAGATCGCCTACGACGGCCGCCACCATGTGCTCCCGCTGCCAGGCGGGCAGGGCAAGTCGTTGCGACTCGCGCAGCCCGCCAACGATTCGATCGAGATCTGGCTCGCGACCCTCGGTCCCAAGTCTCTGCGCTACACCGGCGAGGCCGCCGACGGCTGGGTCGGCGTGTGCTTCGTGCCGAGTCGCCCCGAGGTCACCTGGGGTCAGGTAGTGGACGCAGTTGCAGCCGCAGGACGCCCGCCGGGCTCGGTGGCCTGCCAGGCCGGCGGCGCAGTCGAGTTCGGCGACGATCTCGACGCCCTCATCGAGCCGCGGCGACCTGGCCTTGCGTTCACGCTGGGCGCCATGGGATCGGCCACCGCCAACTTCTACAACGACGCCTACCGCCGAGCAGGCTTCGAAGAAGAGTGTCGCCACGTGCAGCGCCTGTGGCTCGACGGCGATCGGGCCGCAGCAGCGGCTGCAGTCCCGGATCGACTCGTGACCGAGACCAACTTCTTGGGCACCCACGAACAGGTCATGAACCAAGTGCGGGCGTACCGAGACGCCGGCGTGGATGTCCTGCGCCTGCAGCCTGAAGGGGCGACCGCCGCAGCCCGGCTGGACACGCTGGCGGCGATGATCGACATCGTCCAAGCCGTCAACGCCGAGCCCGCCGGGGCGACCTGACTGGGGCCGGCCGTGTCACTACCGTGGTGCACATGACTGGGCAATCTGAGACTGGACGCGTCGTTACGTTCACCGAGTCCGAGTTGCGTGAGCGGTTGACGCCGATGCAGTACCACGTCACCCAGGAAGCAGGAACCGAGCGTCCGTTCACCGGCGAGACATGGGACAACCACGATGTCGGCGCGTATCACTGCATCGTGTGCGGTGCCGAGCTGTTCGACTCAGCGACGAAGTTCGAGAGCGGTTCGGGCTGGCCCAGCTTCACCCAGCCTGTTTCCGGCGAGGCTGTGGACACCGAGGTCGATCGCTCGTACGGCATGATCCGCACCGAGGTGATGTGCAAGGCCTGCGGGGCGCACCTCGGCCACGTGTTCCCGGACGGTCCCCGTCCGACCGGTAACCGGTTCTGCATGAACTCGGCGTCGCTGCAGTTCGCGCCCGCCGAAGAATCGGGCTGAGTTCGCTATTCCAAGTCGAGGCTGAGCTGGGTGGCGATGGGCTCGTCGGGCAGCAGCTTCACGACGTCCGCGTCGAGTTCACGGCGAACGCCCGCCACCGGCAGCACGGTCAGCATCGCCGCCTGACCCTGGCGCAGCAGGCTGAGCACCCGATCATCGTCAGCCCACAACACGTCGCTGCCGCTGATGACAATGTTCGCCGAGGCAACCTCGCCGCCGAGCTGGTTGCGCAGATAGTCGAACGCTCGGGCAATCGACTTCAGGTCGATGCCTTGGTCGCGCATCTTCTTCGCGATCTTGAACTCGACGAGGTCGTTGTAGGAATACCGGCGCCGAGAGCCGCTGCCCTCGGCCTGAGCGACTGATGGTTGCACCAGGCCCTTGCGGGCCCAGTGATCGAGCTGGCGGTAGCTGATCCCGACGATTTTCTCAGCCTGCTTGCTGGAGAATCCCTCGACAATGGCTCCTGCCACCTCCGGCGCGGCCTCGCCAGACACGTCGGCACTCGCCGAGGTGGCGGCAGGCTGTGACGGCGCGCCGGCTTCTTGCGACGTCGTCGGCACAGGGTCGGAAGCTGGTTGCTGGCCGGCCATCGGTATCTCCTCTCCTGCGTGGGTCACACGCAGCAAATCACACCCTGCGAACTACCGGGCTGTGATCTGCACGTTCACAAAGCGTACGGGGACCAGTCGCGCCAGCGCAAGAGGCCCCTCAGGACGAGCATCGAACAATCGATCGGCCGCAGCGGCGGTGGGGCCGCCGCGCCTCACTCTTTTTCGCCGGCCTCCGCCGCGGGACCGAAATCGTCGGGCTGCACGTCGTCCAAGAACTGCTTGAACTCGTCGAGGAGCTCATCGGGGTCGACATCGTCGGGGGGATCCGCGGGGAGCTCGATGATCTGCCCCGCTTCGTCCAGCACCGACTCGCTGGCGAAGATGGGCGTGTCGGCCCGCACGGCCAGTGCGACGGCATCGCTCGGCCGGGCGGAGATCGTGTGGGTGTCCGAGCCGATGGTGACCTCCATCTCGGCGAAGAAGGTGCGATCGCGCAAGTCGGTGACTGTCACCTTGACCAGCGTCGCTCCGAGGACATCCAAGATGGCCGCCATCAGGTCGTGCGTGAGGGGCCTCGGCACGCGAATCTGCTCGATGCCGCGATAGATCGCCTGGGCCTCGGGGGTATCGATGACCACCGGCAGCACTCGCTGAGAACCGCCGGTCTCACGCAGCAACAAGAGCGGGCTCTGCGAGGGCATCTCCACCTGCACGCCAAGAAGCTCCATCTCGACCATGCCCGCACACTACTTCGGCCCTTGCGAGCACCGAGCCCGGAGTGACCTGGTGCTATTGCCGGTAGCGGCGCAACGCCTCCCCCATCACCACCGACCGCAAGCGCTCGCACAGCGCCGTCAAACGGCCCAAGGACCGCAGCGCGTCGAGCTCCGCCGACGCGCCGCCGGCATGCAGAATCGGCTGGATGCCCTGCTCGAACATGGAGGCATCCCGCGCCGCCGCATTGCGGATGACACGCAGGTGGCGAGCCTGCAAACCGTAGGTGGCGAACTCGCGCGAGATGCGGGCGATGAGCAGCGCACTGCTGCCGTAGCGCAGCTCAGGCGGTTCCAGGCCCAACGAGGCCTGCACTGGGTCGGATGGTGTTGCGCCGGGCTGCGGCGGCGTCAGCCGAGTCGCGTCGTCATCGGCGAGCGGCACGAGCAACCCGAAATCGGTCAGCTCAGCGATCTCGTCAAGGGTGAGCCCGGTCTCGGCACTCAGGTCGGCTGCGCTATAGGTGCGGGTGTCGTCCTCTGCAGCCCACGGCAGTCCAGTGCCACCAGGAGTCGGTACCTCGGCCGGTATTCTTGCGCGGACAGCGGGCTCTCGGTTGTCGAGGTCTTGGTTGTCGAGGTCTTGGTCGCCCGCATCTGGGTCAACGGCCCCGTCGTCAGCTGGCCTCCCGCCTGTCAGACCGGCTGCATGTCCGCCAGCTTCTTCAGACTCAGGCGCTGTCTCAGCGGCGGCTGGCAACTCGACGGGCTCGGTGACGCCGATGCCCCAGATGTCGGCCAGATGCTCGCCGCGATCGATCCGTTCGCCGATGATGCTGAGCGGCAGGTACTGATCGCGTTGGCGGGTGAGGATCCAGCGCAGCACTTCGATGTCGTGGGATCCGAAGCTGCGGTAGCCGCCCGGCGTGCGGGCAGGCGAGATGAGCTTGCGATCTTCGAGGAACCGGATCTTGGAATCGGTCAGATCACTGAACTCGGGCCGCAGCAACGCAACGACCTCGCCGATCGACAGTCGTGCTCCAGGTGAGGAAGGCTGGACTCCGGCGCTCACAGCCCGACCGAGGCAACCAGGTAGAGCAGTTTGAACTTGCCCACCTGCAACTCGTCGCCGCTGTGCAAGACGACCTCGCCGTCGGTGCGAACGCCGTTGATATAGGTGCCGTTCAGCGAGCCCACGTCATACAGGATGTGACCCCCGTGACTGAGCTCGAGCACCACATGGCGGCGTGACACGGTGATGTCGTCCAAGAACACATCGCTGTCGGGGTGGCGACCGACGGTGACGCGGTCGCCGGCCAATTCGAACCGGGTTCCCGACCGGTGCCCAGAAGTGACCACGAGTTCCGCTTGGCCGCTGTAAGGCGGGACCTCGGTGACACCGACAGGCGAGAGCACCTCGGTGGGCGCATCGGCAGAGGGGTCGAGACGCGTCCCGCAGCCCGAGCAGAAGCGTGCATCGTCAGCGTTCGAGTACCCGCACCTTCCGCAGACGATGGCCATGACGATCAGATGTCCTCGGCGATCAGCGCGGCATAGCCATCGGCATCGAGCAGCGCCTCCATCTCGGCGGACGCCTGCGCTGCGTCTTCAGTCGGGGCGATGACGCAGATCCACCCGTCGCCGTACGGCGATTCGTTGACCAGCTGCGGCTCGTCCTCGAGGGCGACGTTCACCTCGACGACCTCGCCCGAGACCGGGGCAAAGATGTCCGAAACCGACTTGGTGGACTCGATCTCGCACATTGGCTCATCGGCAGTGACCTGAGCACCGATCTCGGGCAACTCCACATACACGACATCACCGAGCGCATCCTGTGCGAAATCGGTGATGCCTACCTGCACCCCGCCATCGGCGGGGCGCACCCATTCGTGATCGCTCGAGTAGCGAAGCTCGGCGGGTATCTCCATGTTCGCGAACCTACCGGATAGCTGTCACACCGATAGCTCAGCCGCTGGCGCTGCCTGCGCGCCCCTCGCGCACTGCATCGAAGGCCTGGGGGATGTAGCCCACCGCCGACCAGTAATGGATCGGCAGGCCGGTCGCAACGAATACCCAGGCTGCCACTCCGAAGGCATCCGCCACGCCGATATCGCTGTGGGAAGCCAGGAAGCACGGCACGGCGAACATCATGAGAAACGTGCCGGTCTTGCCCCACCAGGTCACGTCGATCTTGCGAGCGCCGAGTGCTCCCAGCACCAGCGCCGCCACGGCGACCACTCCCTCGCGGAACAGTGCCAGCACCGCGATCCACAGCGGCAGCGAGCCATCGGCGATCATCACGACGAGCGCGACCAGCAGCAGCAGCCGATCGGCAGTGGGGTCCAGGATCTTGCCGAGCTCGGAGACCTGGTTGAAGCGACGCGCCACCCAGCCGTCGACCCAGTCAGTGGCACCGAGAGCGCCGAGCAGCAATGCCGCGGCCCAACGGTCCTCGGCGCCGAACACCAGCCACACGAACCACGGCAGGCAGCACAGGCGAGCCAGGCTGATCAGGTTCGGCACGGTGAATGGCCGCCACCCAGGGTCGGGGACCGGCGGCGCATCGGAGGCCTCGCTCACGCGGCTCACAGTACTGAGATGCAGTCGGCTCAGCCTCTTAGGCTGCGCGCATGAGCTCTGGCGCATCCTTAGGATGCGCGCGATGAGCACTGTGTTCACGCGGATCATCGAGGGCGAGCTGCCCGGGACATTCGTGTGGCGCGACGACCGCTGTGTTGCATTCCTGTCCATCAATCCGCTGTCGCCGGGTCACACGCTGGTCGTGCCTATCGCCGAGATTGACCACTGGCTGGACGTCCCGGCCGACCTGCAGTCGCACCTGTTCGATGTGTCCAGACGCATCGGCCAAGCACAGATGCAGGCTTTGAGACCCGAACGCATCGGTCTGGTGGTCGCCGGCTTCGAAGTGCCTCACTGCCACATTCATGTGTGCCCGGTGAACTCGATGGCCGACATGAACTTCGCCCGACCTCTGCCCATGGCCTCGGCCGAGGATCTGAGCGGGCCCGCCGAAGCCATCCGCGCCGCGCTGGATTAGAAAAGCCGGTCTGGCGCCGCTTCGGTGGGGTCCGCGGGTTCGATGAGACTGGCATCGCTGTTGCGGACGTTGCCGAGGACGCGGCCGACTTGATGCGAGCGCAGAATGCCCTCGGCAGCGGGCGCGCACATAGCCGACAGCATGTCGATGCCGTCGTTAGCGGGATCCAGCCACGCATCCCACGCCGAACGCTCCAGCAGCACCGGCATGCGGTCGTGAATCGGCACCATGAAATCGTTCGCTGCTGTGGTCAACACCGTTGCGGAGTGCAGCACGCGCCGTTCCGAGACTGAGCCGCTGCTGTCGGGAGCATCCTCGGGCGGCCACCACCGCTCCCACAATCCCGCCATGGCGAGCATGCCGCCATCCGTACGCGTGATGTAATGCGGGAGCGGGCGCTCATCGGGACTCGTCCCCTTCGGCGCTTTTGGCCACTCATAGAAGCCATCTGCCGGCACGATGCAGCGACGCCGCACGAACGCGCTGCGGAACGTGTTCTTGGTAGACGCTGTCTCGGAACGCGCGTTGAACAGCGGCGGGCCCTTCGTGGGGTCCTTGGACCAAGCTGGCACGAGGCCCCAGCGGAACGTCTCGATTTGGCGGGCGTTGTCGTTGGCCACCACGGCCACGATGTCGGCAGTGGGTGCCACGTTGTAGCTGCGGGGTGCGTCGAAACCCGGCAGCGGGGTGTCGAAGTGGGCTGCTATCTGCTCGAGGCTGGCTGCTGAGACAAACCGTCCGCACATGCGCTTGCCGCCTCGTCGGGTGGCGTCGCCCCGCTATACGTAGGTGGAGCCCTTCATGGCCCCGCGGTCCTGGCGGATCTCCACATTGACCAGTGCCGGCATACCCGAGTCGAAGGCTCGCTGAAGCGCAGGTGCGATCTGGTCAGGCTCGGTCACGTGCTCGCCGTGGCCACCCATGGCCTCGACCACCTTGTCGTAGCGGGTGTAGTTGAGCTCGGTGGCCACCACCCGGTCCTGGCCGTAGAGGCCAGCCTGCGGGCGCAGCATCTGGCCCCACGCAGCGTCGTTGCCCACGACTCCCACGATGGGCAGGCCGAATCGCACGGCAGTGTCGTACTCGAAGCCGTTGAGCCCGAACGAGCCGTCGCCGTAAACGATCAGTACCCGCTTGTCCGGGTGCGCCTTCTGCGCCGCCAGCGCGAACGGCATCCCGACACCGAGCGTGCCGAGCGGTCCCGGGTCCATCCAGGTGCCGCGCCTGGGCACCCGGATCACCTTGGAGGCTTGGGCCACAATGTCGCCTCCGTCGCCGATCACGATCATGTCGTCGGTGACAGCGTCGGCGATCTCGCGGCACAGCCGCAGCGGGTCGATCGGCACCTCGTCGCTGTTGAGCTCGGCACTGCGGGCCTCGTCCAGCTCGATCTCGCGCGTGCGCAGCGCCGCAAGCTGTGCGCTGGCGTCCACGGTCACGCCAGTGGCCTTGAGCACGTCGAGCAGCGCATCGAAGTTGGCACCGAGGTTGCCGACGAGACTGACATCGGCGGGGCGGTTCTGGCCGATGAGCGTCTCGTCCAGGTCGAGCTGCACGATGCGCGCGTCTGCGGGGATGGCGCGGCCGAACTTCATGCGGAAGTCGAGCGGCGTGCCGGCCAGGATCACCACGTCAGCGGCTTCGAGTGCTTCCTTGCGAGTGAGCGAGAGAAACGACGGGTGATCCCAGGCGATCTCCCCGCGCGCCATGCCGTTCACGTAACAGGGCACAGACGTGGCATCCAGGAATGCCGCCAACGCGTCGCCGCCTTCGCTCCATTTCAGCGCCGTGCCGGCCATCACGACGGGTCGTTCCGCTGAGGCGATCAACTGGGCTGCCTGTTCCACCAGAGGGGCTGCAGCGGCGGCGGCCACCCGGTAGTCGCGAAAGCTGGGCACCTCGACGGCATCAAGATCGACCCGCCCGTGCAGGATGTCCATGGGTATCTCGAGGAAGGCCGGGCCGGGCACGCCGCTGAGCGCCGTGCGCACGGCCAACTCGATGTACTCGGCAATGCGGCGGGTTTCCCCGCACGCACCTGACCACTTCGTCACCGGCCGCATGAGCGACACGTGGTCCATCTCCTGCAGCGAACCGCGGCCGGCGTGCTTGAACGGCCCCTGTCCGCCGAAGACCAGGATTGGCGAGTTGGCCCGCCAGGCATTCGCCACGCCGGTGACGCCGTCGGTGACCCCGGGGCCAGCGGTGAGGATGGCCACCCCCACCTTGCCCGGGTGCAGGCGCGCCCACGCATCGGCGGCATGCGTCGCTGCTTGCTCATGGCGGACGTCGATCACGTCGATGCCCTCGTCGAGGCAGCCGTCATAGATGCCCATGACGTGCCCGCCGGACAGCGTGAACACACATTCCACCCCGGCTGCCTTCAGTGCCCTTGCGGCGAGCTTGCCGCCGTGGGTCTCGGTGGCCGTCACGCCCAGCGCTCGCCGTTCCTTGCCGCTCATGTCGTTCTCCCCCTTTGCCAGCACGTGTTTGATGCTGCTGGCCTACGCCAGCACGATGTTCACCAGCTTGCCCGGTACGGTCACCACGCGCCGGATGTCTGCGCCGGCGGTGAGCTGGGCGATGCGTTCGTCGGCCTTCGCTGCGGCTTCGAGACCGGCGGGCGAGATGCCGGCATCGACCGTGATCCGGCTGCGGACCTTGCCGTTCACCTGCACGGGCACCTCGATCAACTCGGCCGCCAACAGCGCCGGATCGGCCTGTGGGAATGGTGCGTAGACCACCGTGGTCGTATTGCCCAGCTTCGACCACAGCTCCTCGGCCAGGTGCGGCACCAGCGGCGCCAGCAGGCGCACCAGCACGTCGGCGACATAACGGGGCGTCGCGCCGCCCCGCCGGGTCAGCTCGTTGTTCAGCTCGGTGATGCGCGCGATCGCCGAGTTGAAGCGCAGATCCGACATGGCATCGGTGACCGCGTCGATTGTTCGGTGCACTAGACGCTCGAGGTCAGCGTCGGGTTCGACATCGGCGACCGTGATCTCGCCGGTCTCCTCGTCGACCAAGCTCCGCCACACGCGCTGCAGCAGCCGGTGAGAGCCGATCACCGAGTGGGTCTCCCACGGACGGCCCTGATCCAGCGGACCCATGAACATCTCGTAGGTCCGCAGCGTGTCGGCCCCATACGCGCTGTAGATGTCGTCGGGCGTGACCGCGTTGCGCAGCGACTTGCCCATCTTGCCGAAGTGACGGGTGACCTCGACATCACCCCAGAAGAACGTGCCGTCCCGCTCGACCACCTCCGAAGCCTCCACGTACACCCCCCGGCTGTCCTGGTAGGCAGCCGCCTGGATGTAGCCCTGGTTGTACAACCGGCCGAACGGCTCGGGACCGCTCACGTGACCCAGGTCGTACAGCACCTTGTGCCAGAAGCGGGCATACAGCAGGTGCAGCACGGCATGCTCCACACCGCCGACATAGAGATCGACACCCCCGACGCCGCCATCGGGGTCTGCCATCCAATACCGCTCCACCTCGGGATTCACCAAGGCTTCGTCGTTGGCGGGATCGAGGTAGCGCAAGTAGTACCAGCACGATCCGGCCCACTGGGGCATCGTGCTCAGCTCACGACGGTACGTGCGCGCGCCGTCGCCCAGGTCGTAGGTAGCGGTGGCCCACTCGGTGGCACGACCCAGCGGCGGCTCCGGTTCCGACGACTCGTCCAGCGCTCGGGGCGCCCAGTCGATCAGCTCGGGCAGCTCCACCGGCAGCTCGCTTTCGGGCACTGCCAATGCAAGACCCGTCTCGTCGAACACGATCGGGAACGGCTCGCCCCAGTAGCGCTGCCGGCTGAACAGCCAGTCCCGCAGCTTGTAGGTGACCGTGCGGCGGCCGCAGCTCCGCTCGTCCAGCCAGCCGCAGATGGCGTCGATGGCATCGGCCTTTTCCAAGCCGTTCAGGAAATCGCTGTTGATGGCCGGCCCGGGACCGTCATAGGCCTCGCCGTCGAAATCTGGCGGCGGCTGCACGGTGCGCATGATCGGCAGCCCGAACCGGACGGAGAAGTCCCAGTCGCGCTGGTCCTCTCCGGGCACCGACATGACCGCGCCCGTGCCGTAGTCGATCAGCACGTAGTCGGCGACGAACACCGGCACTGGCGCGCCGCTTGTGGGCACGCGGCAGTTCACGCCCAGCCACACACCGGTCTTGTCGCGCTCGGTCTGGCGCTGCAAGTCGGTCATCGCTGCTGCCTGGGCCCGGTACGCGTCGAGGGCCTCACGGGGCGTAGCGGCACCCCCAGTCCAGCGCTGATCGGTGCCAGGGGGCCACACGTCTGCGACCAGCTCGTCGACGAGCGGGTGCTCGGGCGCCAGCAGCATCGCCGTCGTCCCGTAGATCGTGTCGGGACGGGTGGTGAATACCTCGATGGCTGGGCCGGAGCTGTTCGCATTGGAGATGGCTGGACCGGAACTGCCGGGCTCGGCGTCGGTCGCGAAGCTGATGTATGCGCCTTCGCTTCGGCCGATCCAGTTGCGCTGCATGAGCTTGACGCTCTCGAACCAGTCCACCCGGTCGAGGTCGGCCAGCAGCCGGTCGGCATACGCCGTGATGCGCATCATCCACTGCTTCATCGGGCGGCGGAAGACCGGATGGTTGCCCCGGTCGGACCGCCCCTCGTTGGTGACCTCCTCATTGGCCAGCACCGTTCCCAGCGCAGGGCACCAGTTGACCGGTGCTTCGCCCAAGTAGGCCAGGCGGTGCTCGTCGAGCTCGGTACGCCGCTCAACGTCGCTCATCCCGGCCCACACAGCTCCGCTGGTGGTGGCCTTCTGCCCCTTCTCGAATAGCTCGATCAACTCCGCGATCGGGCGGGCTCGCTGCGTGTCGGTGTCGTACCAGGAATTGAAGATCTGCAGGAAGATCCACTGCGTCCAGCGGTAGTACGCGACATCGGTCGTGGCCAGCGATCGCTGGTCGTCGTGCCCGAGTCCCAGCCGAGCCAGCTGGCGCGACATGTTGGCAATGTTCCGCTCCGTATTGACGCGGGGGTGCTCACCGGTCTGGCGAGCATGCTCCTCAGCAGGCAGGCCGAACGCGTCATAGCCCATCGGGTGCAGCACCACGTAGCCGCACATGCGCTTGAAACGTGCATACACGTCGGTGCCGATGTAGCCCAGCGGGTGCCCCACATGCAGGCCCGAACCCGACGGGTACGGGAACATGTCCATGATGAAGAGCTTGTTCTTGTTGGTCGCCGGATCCGCCGGCGACGTGCCGGGATTGGGTGTGCGGTAGGTGCCTTCGGCTCTCCACCTCTCCTGCCAGCGCAGCTCGATCTCGTTCGCCATCTCGGCGTTGTAGCGATACGGAGGGAGCTCGCTCCCCTCAGCTGAATGCGCGACAGCGACATCGGCCGATGAGGGGGAATTCATGCGGGAAAGGATGCCACGGTCACCCGCAAATCACTAAGAGAGAGCCACATTCCCGTCCGGAAGGTGACCGCTACCCTGCGGACCGTGGCCGAGACGTCCCCATCGCAGCACGACACCGCGCTCAGCGATCCTGGCTTCGCGGATGTCTCCGAGAGCGACTGGGAGGCCGCGGCCGAAGGCGCGCTGCGGGGCGAGCCGCTGTCGTCGCTCCACTCGACGCTGCTCGACGGCATCGAGACCGCCCCGCTGTACACCGCGCATCGCCACGGCACCGAGGCAGATCCGTCAGGCTTGCCCGGCAGTGCACCGTTCACCCGAGGCGCCGCCGCCGCAAGCGGCGCACTGGGCTGGGAGGTGCGCCAGATCCACGACGTACGACTCGCGGGCACGCCCGATGCCGTCGCCGTGGACACGACATCGGGCGTGGATGCCGTTACGGTCGCCCGGGGCTGGGACGCCGACGGTGATGCCGTCGCACTCGCGGCAGGCATCGGCGATGCGGCCGGCGCCGGCGTGCCGATCCACTTGCAGTCCGGCGCATCGCCCGTACACGCCGCGGCACTGCTGGATGTCTTCGACCGTCACGGTGTGGAGCTCGCAGGCCTGCGCTCGTGGCTGGGTCTCGACCCGATCGCGGCGGCCGCAAGCGGTTGGCACTGGGCCAATCCGGGTGACTGCGCCACGCTCGACTCCTCCATGTGCAGCGCAGCACGCGGCGCCGCCGAGATTGCGCAGCGCTCGCCTGGGGCGGTGCCGCTGGAGGCTGACGGATCGGTCTTCACCGATGCCGGCGCGAGCGACGCCACCGAGCTGGCTGCGATGCTCGCGACCGGGGTGGCGTGGCTGCGGGCGCTCTGCGACGACGCCGACGGGCCGGGCCTCAACGCGGATGCGGCTGCCCGTCTGCTGGGCTTCACGCTGTCCGCAGGACCCGACGCTTTCCTGGTCACCGCCAAGTGCCGGGCGCTGCGGATGTGCTGGACCCAGGTGCTGGGCACCTGCGGGGTCGACGGTGCCAGCGGCGAGGCGCCGCCGATGTGGCTCCACGCCGTCACCGCGACGGCCATGCTGAGCGCTGTTGACCCGTGGGTGAACATGCTGCGCGCCACCACGGCGACATTCGGCGCTGCGAACGGCGGCGTCGACGCCATCACAGTCCGCCCCTTTGACGCCGTCAGCGCCGGTCAGGCATCGAGCAGCCTGGGGTGGCGCGTCGCCGCCAACACACAGCTGATCCTTCGCCACGAGAGCCGCATCGGATCGGTCATCGATCCTGCCGGGGGAAGCTGGTACCTCGAAGACCTCACGCGCAAGCTGGCGCACGCAGCCTGGGACCGCTTCGGGGAGATCGAAGCAGCCGGAGGAATATGCGCTGCGATGGCCAGCGGCGATCTGGAGGCATCGATCGCCGCCGAACGAGCGCTGCGCGACGAGCAGATCGCCGCGGGCCAGCACGTGCTCGTCGGCGTCACCGACTTCGTGGACTCGCAGGCTGCGCAGGATTCGGGGGCGAGCGTCTCCGCTGGCGAACCGGCCGGCACGCCTACGGTCGGGCTGGGCGTGCACCGCTGGGCAGCGCCCTACGAGACTGGGACGAATGACGAAGCTGTGACGGGAGATGCAGGGTCATGAGTGTCATCGGGGACTTCTCGAACATCCAGCTTGATGACACCGGGCCGGCACACGGAGGCCCGAACGGCGCGAGCGGCCCTGGATCTTCGCCACTGCCTGAAGGGTCGGCAAGAGCAGAGTGGGCGGAGCGATTCGCCTCCGAAACCGGCCGCGCCCCGGCTCCCAGCACCACGCCCGAAGGCATCGACATCGCGCCGCTGTACGTCGCTGCGGACGTCGCCGACCTGTACGACGGCGAACCAGGCGCCAGCGGGAACGTCCCCGGAAGGCGCACATACCTCGACGGCTACCCCGGCTTCGCCCCGTACCTGCGCGGCCCGTACCCGACGATGTACACCAACCAGCCGTGGACGATCCGCCAGTACGCCGGATTCTCCACCGCCGAAGACTCCAACGCGTTCTACCGGCGCAATCTGGCCGCGGGGCAGCGCGGCCTGTCGGTTGCTTTTGACCTTGCGACCCACCGGGGCTACGACTCGGACCATCCCAGGGTGAGCTCAGACGTGGGCATGGCAGGTGTGGCCATCGATTCGATCCTGGACATGCGCACGCTGTTCGACGGCATCCCGCTCGACCGCATGAGCGTGTCGATGACCATGAACGGCGCTGTGCTGCCGGTGCTGGCGCTCTATGTGGTGGCCGCCGAGGAGCAGGGGGTTGCTCCCGCCCAGCTCACTGGGACCATCCAGAACGACATCCTCAAGGAGTTCATGGTCCGCAACACCTACATCTATCCGCCTCAGCCCTCCATGCGGATCATCAGCGACATCTTCGAGTTCACCTCCGCCGAGATGCCTCGCTACAACTCGATATCCATCTCCGGCTACCACATGCAGGAGGCCGGGGCCACCGCCGACCTCGAGCTGGGCTACACGCTGGCCGACGGCCTGGAGTACCTGCGCTGCGGCATCGGCGCCGGCATGGGCATCGACGACTTCGCCCCGCGCCTGAGCTTCTTCTGGGGCATCGGCATGGACTTCTTCATGGAGGTGGCCAAGCTGCGGGCCGCCCGGCTGCTGTGGGCCAAGCTGGTCGCCGGCTTCGAGCCCCAGAATCCACGGTCGCTGTCGTTGCGGACGCACTGCCAGACCTCGGGCTGGTCGCTCACTGCCCAGGATCCGTACAACAACGTCGTGCGCACCTGCATCGAGGCCATGGCCGCCGTCGACGGCCACACCCAGAGCCTGCACACCAACGCTTTCGATGAGGCGTTGGCGTTGCCGAGCGACTTCAGCGCCCGCATCGCCCGCAACACGCAGCTGTTCCTGCAGCACGAAGCCGGCGCGACCCGGGTGATTGACCCCTGGGGCGGGAGCTACTACGTGGAGCGGCTCACCGCCGAGCTGGCGCAGCGGGCTGCCGCCCACATCGACGAAATCGAACAGCTCGGCGGCATGGCTCGCGCCATCGAGGCCGGCATCCCCAAGATGCGCATCGAAGAAGCGGCGGCCCGCACCCAGGCTCGCATCGAGGCTGGGCAGCGCACGGTTGTCGGGATCAACCGCTACAGGTCTGAGCTGTCCAATGAAGTCGACATCCTGCGCGTCGACAACGCCGAAGTGCGAAGCGCCCAGCTTGCAAAGCTGGACCGTCTGCGAGCCGACCGCGACGCCGATGTCGTGCGACGCTCGCTGGACGCGTTGCGCGAGGTAGCCCGCAGCGGCGAGGGCAACCTGCTGGCCGCATCCGTCGACGCGGCGCGCTGCCATGCCACCGTGGGGGAGATCAGCGCGGCGATGGAGGACGCCTTCGGGCGGCACACTGCCCAGATACGCACGATCAGCGGCGTGTACGGGAGCGAGATGGCTGGCGACAGTTCGGGCGACGCAGGCGACGGCAGTACCGGTCCGATGGCGGCCGCCGTCGATGCCGTACGCAAGCGGGTTGCTGCTTTCGGCGAACAGACCGGGCGGCGGCCGCGCATCCTCATTGCGAAGATGGGCCAGGACGGCCATGACCGGGGCCAGAAAGTGGTGGCCACCGCCTACGCCGACCTCGGCTTCGACGTCGACATCGGCCCCCTGTTCAGCACACCTGCCGAGACAGCTCGCCAGGCCGTCGAGAACGACGTCCACGTCGTCGGCGCCTCATCGCTCGCCGCGGGCCACTTGACGCTGGTGCCGGAGCTGAAAGAAGCGCTTGGCGAACTCGGCCGGCCCGACATCCTGATCGTCGTCGGCGGCGTCATCCCGGCCCAAGACTTCGACGCGCTGCGCACGGCCGGTGCCGCCGCGATCTACCCGCCTGGAACGGTCATCGCCGAAGCCGCTGCCGAGATGCTCGACCTGCTCGAAGGAGCTGGCTAGAGCCCTGCCACGGCCACCGGCTCAGCGATGGCGACGTCCCACGTTGCGGACCTTCTTCTTGGCCCGAGCGGCGCGGTAGGCCGAGCTGGACGCCGCTCGCATGCCGCGCGGCGCGGCCGCGAGCCGCGCATCGGCTTCTTCCAGGTGGCCGTGGTAGCGGCGGTGCACCCACAGCTTCTCGTCGCCGACGACGATTTGCCCCCACGCCGAGCCGCGGATGTCGAACGGCGCTGTGCGCTCGATGCGGTCGAGCAGCTCGACCGGCTTGGCCGGCCTCAGCGCCCGGGTGCGCATGACCACGATGTCGGCATCGGTCAGTGCGAGCAGGCGGTAACGCGACATGGTCAGCACTGCTGCTGTCGCGAAGACTGTCGTGGAGATCAGGCTGACCTGCACCCACGGCAGATCCACTGTCAGCACGATGCCGGCCAGCGCCGCCACGCCGATCACCAGCATCGAGAAAGGGTGCAGCCCGCCCTGCGCCGGCACGAGTGCGTGCAGGTGGTCGCCTTGGTTCAGGTACTGCTCGGCGGGGTGAGAACGGTCCCCCGTGCGCATCCGCTTCAGCAATCCCACCCGCACATTGTGCCCGAAGTGCCGGTCCGCGCAGGCAGGCCGTCGCCGTGGCTCCCGGTACCTTGCTACCGATGGCTGAAGTCAATGTCGCTGAGCTTGCCGCCGGCGTGCGCGCCTGCGACCGCGCCGCCGTCGGCCGGGCCATCACACTCGTCGAGTCCCGGCTGGCAGAAGATGCCGAACCGGCCCAGGAACTGCTCGCCGAGCTATTGCCGCACACCGGCGGTGCGCACCGAGTGGGCATCACCGGTGTTCCCGGCGTGGGCAAGAGCACGCTCATCGAGACGCTCGGCACTGCGCTGACGAGGCAGGGTCACCGGGTGGCCGTGCTGGCCGTCGACCCGACGTCGGCGCTGCACGGCGGCTCCATCTTGGGCGACAAGACCCGCATGACATCACTGGCCAATGACCCGGCGGCATTCGTGCGGCCCTCGCCCACAGCCGGCCAGCTCGGCGGGGTCACTCAGGTGACCCGCGAGACCATCAGTGTGCTCGAGGCGGCAGGCTTCGACGTGGTGTTGGTGGAGACCGTGGGCGTCGGCCAGTCAGAGACGGCCGTGGCCAGCATGGTGGACTTCTTTGTGGTGCTGATGCTGCCGGGCGCCGGCGACGACCTGCAAGGCATCAAGAAAGGCATCCTGGAGATCGCAGACCTGATCGCGGTCAACAAGGCCGACGGAGACAACGTCGAGCGGGCCGCCAACGCGGCACGCGACTACCAGCTGGCGCTGCACATGACCAAGCCGGCGTCGCCGACTTGGACTCCCCCGGTGATCACCTGCTCAGGTCTGACCGCAGATGGCCTCGAGACGCTGTGGGACCACGTGGCCGAGCACCGCCGGCTCATGTCGGCATCGGGCGAGCTGGCAGCCCGCCGGGCGGACCAGCGGGTGCGCTGGATGCGCGCCATGCTGACCGAGCGCATGCGCGCACGGCTGACGACGCGTGCTCAAGACCTGCTGGCCGATCTCGAAGACGAAGTGCGAGCCGACCGTCTGACGCCGACCGCTGCGGCGGACCAGCTGATGGCAGCCTTCGACGGGTCGGCTGACGCCTAGAAGTCCTCGTCGAAGGCGACCTCGCCTTCGATGCCGACCTGGTAGGCGGCGACGGTGCGCTCGAAGAAGTTGGTGAGCTCCTGCACGTCCTGCAGTTCCATGAACGAGAAGGGGTTCTTGGAGCCGAAGTTCTTCGGCAGCCCGAGCTGAGCCAACCGCTGATCGGCCACGAACTCCAAGTAGGACCGGGTGTCGGCGACGGACATGCCCGCCACGCCGCCTGACAGCACGTCGCGCGCGAACTGCGTCTCGACGTCGACCGCCTCGACGATCATCTCGCGGATCCGATCGGCGAGATCCTGGTCGAACAGGTCGGGCTCCTCTGAGCGGATCGTCCGCACCACCTCGAACGCGAAGTTCATGTGCGCCGACTCGTCACGGAACACCCAGTTCGTGCCGGCCGCCAGCCCGTTCAGCAATCCCTTCGACCGCAGGAAATAGACGTAGGCGAACGCCGCGAAGAAGAACAACCCCTCGATGCACGCCGCGAAGCAGATGAGATTCAGCAGGAACGCCTTGCGGTGCTCGGCGGTGGAGAGCTGGTCGAGCGACCACACGCTGTCCATCCAGCGGAAACAGAAGTCGGCCTTGGCGGCAATGGAGGGAATGTTCTCGATGGCCGAGAACGCCGCCGCTCGCTCGTCGAGATCAGGGATGTAGTGATCCAGCAGCGTCAGGTAGAACTGCACGTGCAGCGCTTCCTCGTACAGCTGCCGGCTCAGGTACATGCGAGCTTCGGGGCTGTTGATGTGCTGGTAGAGGTTCAGCACCAAGTTGTTGGCGACGATCGAGTCGCCGGTGGCGAAGAACGCCACGAGCCGGTTGATGAGGTGCCGCTCGGCCGGCGCCAGCTTGCGGTTGAGGTCGACGATGTCGTCGGAGAAATCGATCTCCTCGACCGTCCACGTGTTGCGGATGGCGTCGCGGTACATGTCGAAGAACTGCGGGTACCTCATCGGGCGCAGTGTCAACTCGAAGCCAGGGTCCAGGATGTTGCCGCTGCGGGCAGCGGAACCGGCGCCCGGGCTGGTCTGCGACTCGCCGTCTGGAAGCGGCTCGGGCACCAATTCGGGCGCTGTCTGCACGAGTGCCATGGGGATCCTCTGTCTGTGTCAGGTGGTTCGGCCGATGAGCTCGCGACGCCTCATTCGCAGGCTTCGCAGGTCTCGGGGTTCTCCAGCGAGCACGCCACGGCCTCGGCGGCTGCTGTGTCGGGCATGGTCGAAACGGTGGCCTCGGTTGCAGTGCCGCCGTTGGGCCGGCCCGCATTGCGCTGGGCGCCATTGCTGCCCGATGCGCCGTCAGTCGTGGTCTGGTTGATGCGGGTAGCCGGACGGGAACGCAGGTAGTAGGTGGTCTTCAGGCCTGATTTCCAGGCGTGCATGTACATGGAGGAAAGCTTCCCGATGTTGGGGCTCTCCATGAACAGGTTCAGCGATTGGCTCTGGTCGATGAAGGCGCCTCGTGCGGCGGCCATATCGATGAGCGCCCGCTGGGGCAGCTCCCACGCAGTGCGATACACCGAGCGGAGGTCATCGGGTATCTCGGCGATGGCCTGCACCGAACCCTCGGCCATCTTGATCTTGTTGGCCATGGCCTCGCTCCACAGGCCACGCTGTTGCAGTTCGCGTACCAGATATCGATTGATCTGCATGAACTCGCCCGACAGCGTTTCTCGCTTGAACAGGTTCGACACCTGCGGCTCGATGCACTCGTAGCAGCCAGCGATGGACGCGATGGTGGCAGTGGGCGCAACTGCCACCAGCAGCGAGTTGCGCAACCCGTGCTGGCCGATCCGCTCGCGCAGCTCGGCCCAGCGCTGGGGTTGGGACGGCTCGATGTCCCAGAGGTCGAACTGCAGCTCTCCCCCAGCGGCTCGCGTCTCGCCGAACGCCCCGTGCGGCCCGTGCTTACGAGCCAGCTCGCAGCTCGACCAGACCGCCCAGTAGTAGATCTCTTCGGCGATCCGAGCGGCAATCTCGACCGCCTCAGGCGAGTCGAAGGCCAGATTGAGCTGGAAGAACACGTCCTGCAGGCCCATGACGCCGAGCCCGACCGGACGCCAGCGCTCGTTCGATCGGGCGGCCTCGGGCGTCGGGTAGTAGTTGATGTCGATGACGCGGTCCAAGTAGGGCACCGCGGTGCGCACGACCTCTCCCAGTGCGTCGTAGTCGACAGTTCTGCCGCCATCTGGGCTCTCCCGCACGAACTTGGCGAGATTGACCGAGCCGAGGTTGCAGACCGCCGTCTCGGCGTCGCTGGTGACCTCGAGGATTTCCGTGCACAGGTTCGACAGATGGATGACGTTGCCGGGCTCGCCGGTCTGGTTGGACTTGGCGTTCGAGGCGTCCTTGAATGTCATCCAGCCATTGCCGGTCTGGGCAAGCGTGCGCATCATGCGGCTATACAGCTCGCGGGCTGACACCTGCCGCTCGTACGAGCCGGCTGCTTCAGCTTCCCGGTACGCATCGGTGAACTCGTCGCCGTACAGGTCGGTGAGATGCGGTACCTGCTTGGGATCGAACAACGACCACTGCCAGTCGTTCTCGACCCGGCGCATGAACTCGTCGGGCACCCAGTTCGCCAAGTTCAGGTTGTGGGTGCGCCGGGCATGGTCGCCGGTCGAGTCCTTCAGCTCCAGGAACTCCTCGATATCGGCGTGCCACGACTCGAGATACACACATGCAGCGCCCTTGCGCCGGCCGCCCTGGTTCACCGCCGCAACCGACGAGTCGAGCGTCTTGAGCCACGGCACGATGCCGTTCGACAGGCCGTTGGTGCCGCTGATCAGCGAGCCGCGCGACCGCACCCGGTGCCAGCCCACCCCGATGCCGCCAGCGAACTTTGACAGCTTGGCGATGTCGGAATAGCGGTCGTAGATGCCCTCGAGCGAATCGGTGGGGCTGTCGAGCAGATAGCACGACGACATCTGCGGGTGGGCCGTGCCCGAGTTGAACAACGTGGGCGACGACGGCAGGTAGCGCAGGCTGGAGATGAGCTCGTAGAACGCGATGGCCTCTTCGGCTGTCTGCGACAGACCGCAGGCAACGCGCAGCAGGAAGTACTGCGGGTTCTCGATGACCGTCCGGCGCTGCGGATGCCGCAGCAGGTAACGGTCGTACACGGTGCGGAGCCCGAAGAACTCGAAGTCGCCGTTGCGCTGCGCTATGACCGCATCGTTGAGCTTGCGGGCGTTTGCAGCGACGAATGCCACCACCTCGGGATGGATGAGTCCGCACTCGCCGCCTTCGGAGATGGACTGACTGAACGAGTAAATGTTCTGGTTCCGGACTTCCTTGTCGATGTAGGTGGCCAGCAGGCGGGCGGCCAGCTTCGAGTAGTTCGGTTCCTCAGAGATCAGCGCCGCGGCCGTGCGAATCGACAGTTCGTCGAGCTCGGTGGTGGTGGCGCCGTCATGAAGACCCGAGATGGTCCGCGTCGCAACCCGCATGGGATCGACACCGGCCAGTTCGGTGGCGCAGCGCTCGACGGCGCGGACGATCTTGTTGACATCGACGGCCTGCATGGAACCATCGCGCTTCTGCACGCGCATTCCGGGAGTGTCCGCTGCGTCAGCGTGATGCGAGATGTCGACGGCAGATGCATCGGTGACGGTCATCTGCCGGCGCCTTGACCTAGACAGGCACCGAGATGCGCTGTGCGACGTGTGGTGATCATGCCGGTCTCCGTCCCTCTCATCCCGCCGAATGCAGTGCCGTCCGAGTGCTTGGGAGCGACGGCGACTGCTCAAATCACACTGTCGTAGTTACACAGGTGTGAGGAACAGTTATAGCGCGCCCGGATAGCTGCTGCGCGCCTTGGCCCGATCCCCTGCCAACTGGCGCAGTACGAGGCCGCCGGCGGCGCGCCGCCGCGCGGTCTGTCCGCGTTGGCACTGCCCACCGGTCATCCCTCCCCGCGGAGATGACACACTGCTCGCGTGTCGAATTCCCCGAAACGCATAGTCATCGTCGGTGCGTCGCTGGCAGGTGCGCGCGCCGCGCACAGCGTGCGCGCCGCGGGTCATGACGGGCCGCTGACGCTCATCGGCGCCGAGCCGCATCTCCCCTACGACCGGCCTCCCCTCTCCAAGGAGTTCCTCACCGGCGATCAAGACCCCGGAACGCTGGCCCTTGACCCGGATGGCGCCTACGACGACCTCGATGTAGAGGTCATGCTGAGCACCCACGCCGTGGGGCTCGACACCGACGCCCGCGTCGTCATGGTCGCCCCGGCGGCGGGCGGGAACGCCGAGACAGTGCCGTTCGACGGCCTCGTCATCGCGACGGGCGCAGCGGCTCGACCGCTGCCCGGCGTCGGGAACATGGCAGGCGTGCACACACTGCGGACCCTCGACGACTCGATGGCCATCCGGGAAGGTCTCATCGCCGGCGCACGGGTCGCCGTGGTGGGCGGCGGCTTCATCGGTTCGGAGGTCGCCGCTTCTGCGGCGGCTCGCGGCTGCGAAGTGACGGTCATCGAAGCGGCCCCGGCCCCGCTGGTGCGCGGGCTGGGTGCCGAGATGGGCACACGCGTCGGTGCCCTCCACGGCCACAACGGCGTCGAGCTGCGGCTCGGCGTCGGGGTAGACGGCGTGCTCGGAACCGATCAGGTGGAAGCCGTCGCCATGGCGGACGGCAGCCGGATCCCCGCCGACCTGGTGGTCGTGGGCATCGGGGTGGTGCCCAATACGGCGTGGCTGGAGGGCTCGGGCCTGCAGGTCGACAACGGCGTGGTCTGCGATGCGACGCTGTGCTGCGGGCCCCCGGGCGTTTACGCCGTCGGCGACGTGGCACGGGCGCCCAACGGGTGGCTCAGCCCGTGGCACGGCGACCGGCCGATCCGGGTCGAGCACTGGACCGCAGCGGTGGAGCACGGCATGGCAGTGGGCCGCAACCTGGTGGCCCCCGCAGAGGCGCAGCCCTACAACTCTGTGCCATTTGTCTGGTCGGATCAATATGACGCCCGAATCCAGATTGCTGGACATCCCGACGCCGACGACGACGTGGAGGTGCTCGTCGGATTGGCTGCAGACGACCCCGATACGGGCGGTCCGGATTCAGGCCGCTCCTTCTTGGCCGGTTACCGGCGCAACGGCCGGCTGAGCGGGGTCATGGCGCTCGACGCGATCAGGCCGTTCGTGCGATTCCGCCGACTCCTGGCAGCTCACCCATCGTGGGACGACGCGCTGGAGCTTGCGGCCACGCTGAACTGATGCGTGCGTACCGCGTCGGCCGCGGACCTCAGCTGACGGTCTGGTCCACCTCGTCACGCTCGGCATAGAAGCTCATCAGACCGGCGATCTCGGCCATCTCGGGGATCGGATCGGGATAGGACCACACGATGTCCTCATAGCTCTGACCCTTGACTGCTACTGACCAGTAGCTGGCATCGCCCTTCCACGGTCAATGAGTGGACAGCACAGTCGGGTGCAGCAACTCCATCTTCACGTCTGAAACCGGCAGGTAGTGGCGCGGCGGGAGCCGTCCTTCGGTCAGCACCAGAGCCGAGGTCGAATCGGCCACGACCACGCCGCCAACCCGGACGGTAACCCGCCCTGGCTCCTGCAAAACCGAAATCTCGGGCTTGCGATGTTCAGTTGCCGTCTCGCTCATCAGCGCTCCCCTTCGTCGGCAGCGTGTCGCTGCAGGCCACATCATGGCACTGCGCTCACTGACGATGATGCGTTCGCTGCGCCGGGCGCCCTGATCGAGCACAGATCAGTTGATGATCTTGAGGCCGAGCAATTCGCACAGATAGGGATGCTGGCTGCGGATGCGGTCCTCCACTGCGTCCATCCTCGTGTCGTCGTTCAGTGCCTGCAGCAGCAGGAGCTCGAATGCCGGCAGTTCCAGGCTGCCGCCGACCCGCTCGAGGAAGCCGATCACCGCGGCGGCGCCGGATCGCTCCTGGAATCGCCGCAGGGCCGCGTCGTCGGTGCCCATGATCTCGCACGAGCTGAAATAGATGATCCGACCGCCGGCCCGCCCATCGAGCACGTCGGCGAGTTCCTCCAGGGTCACCTTGGCGGAGCCGCTCAGCCAGAGCTCTCCAGGTTTGCCGTGAAATCCGAAGTGCCCGATCTGATAGTCGCAGTAGCGCTGCTCTGTCCATTTGCGGACGTAGTAGAAGAGCTCGGGCGCGGTGCCGATGTCGCGCCGGATGAACTTCAGGCCGCTGAGCTCGCGGACGGTCTGCAGGAGCGTGGCCACGCCGAACTGCTGGCGGAGATCCGCATCGGAGTCGTCGCCTTCAAATGCGAAGACTCCTGTGGCGAGCCGCCGTGACACCCTGCCGCCCGGAGCAACCGCTGGCACACCCTTTGCCATGACAAACCCCGCTGTGGTCGGGCTGAGAGGATTTGAACCTCCGACCCCTGGTCCCCCAGACCAGTGCGCTAACCAGACTGCGCCACAGCCCGTTCCGCAGGCACGATACCGGCTGGGTTGAATGGACAGTTCAACGTCGAGCCGCTCAACTGATGACGCCGGCGAACCACTGAATCAGCCACACGACGCCTTCGACCGCACGCCAGCCCAAGTACACGGTCGCCATGATGACGACGAGCCAGAAGTGCCACGGCGCCCCCGAACGCCGCTCCTGGGCCTGGTCGCTTTCGCTGCTCCTGCGCCTGCCGGGATGACGAGGTCCGTCTGGAAGCGGGCGGCGATTCTGCCGCTGGGCGGTCGAGGCCGCTCCGCGTCTGGCCAGCGGCCTCATCGTCGGCGCACTCGCAGTTTGAGCGGCGTCTTCGCTAGGCCCAGCTCTTCGCGCAAGCGGCGCTCAAGATATCGCAGGTAGGTAGCTGGGAGCTCCCGGTTGGCGAACAGCGTGAACGTCGGCGGCTGCGTTGCGGCTTGGGTGGCGTACAGCACCCGTGCTCCGCCTGGCGCCGGCTGTGCGGACTGCGCGAGCTGGACGATCTCGTTCACCTTGGCAGTCGGCGCTCTCGATTCGTATGCCTCCATCGCGGCAGAGACTGCGGGCACCAGCCGATGCACGCCCCGACCCGTCAGCGCGCTGATGCGCAACACGGGTGATTCGCCGACGAAGTGCAGGCGACGCGCCAGCTCTCCTAAGACGCCTTCACGATGCTCGGCATCCAGTGTCTCCCATTTGTTGAGCAGCACCACGATCGGACAGCCAGCAGCGTCGATGCGCTCGGCGAGACGCTGGTCCTGTGCCGTCACTCCTTCAGTGGCGTCGATGACCAGCAGCGACACGTCGCAGGCATCGATGGCCCGCAGTGCCCGCAAGTTGGCGTAGTACTCAGTGTCCGCGTCCACCCGGGCCTTGCGGCGCATGCCCGCGGTGTCCACGAACCGCACCGGGCCCGCCTCGGTTTCCACAAGGGTGTCGATGCTGTCGCGGGTCGTGCCGGGCCGGTCGTGGACGACCGACCGTTCGTCGCCGATGAGCCGGTTGAACAGTGTCGACTTGCCGACATTGGGCCGGCCTACGATCGCCACTGCGGGCACGGCCGCTTCGCCCTCGACGAGGGCCTCGCTGTCGCTGATGGATTCGTCACGGTCTGGCGTCGCCCTCTCGGCAGCACTCGCGACTGCGTCGAGGCGGCCGGGACAGCTGCCGGAGTCGGCGTCTGAATCAAGGTCGAACAACTCCAGCACGCGATCGAGCACATCGCCGACGTTGCGGCCATGCAGGGCGGACACGGCCCAGGCTTCGCCAAGCCCCAGGCGGTTGAACTCCCACCGGCCATCATCACGGGCCCCGCTGTCGGCCATGTTGGCAACCACCAGAGTCGGCCGGCCGCTGCGGCGCAGCATGGCGGCGATACGAGCGTCGGGCTCGGTGATGCCGACAGTGACATCCACTACCAGCAGCAGCACGTCGGCATCGCCCATCGCGCGCTCGCTCTGCTCGGACACCTTGTTGTCGAGCGTGTCGCCGTCTGCAGACCACCCGCCGGTGTCCACCACGACGAAAGGGTGCCCTCGCCAAGCGGCCTCGGCCGCCTTGCGGTCGCGCGTCACGCCGGGCTCGGGCGCCACCACGGCATCGCGACGCCCCACGAGCCGGTTGAACAGCGTGGACTTGCCGACGTTGGGCCGACCCACGATGCCGACGACGGGCAGACCGACGTTCATCGCGAGACACCTGCTGGGTGAGTTGCAGTGCCGCGCGCCGGAGCCGCATCGGACTGGGCTGAGGCCGAAGCGTCGAGCAGCTCCCGCAGGGCGCCGCCGTTGGTGGGGATGACCTCGACGAGCCGGGGCAGCTCGGCGGGTGTCATGCCGTCGAGGAACTTCCCGCCCGACAGGCAGACATCGGGCAGCAGGTAGCGATGCTCGACCGGCTCGGCGGCCAACACCGCGGCGATGTCGACGCCGGCGAGCAAGCCAGTCACGCCGATGTTGCCGCCGAAGAACCGGTTGGGCACTTCGATGACCCGTGCGCGAGGCGCACTCCCCTTCTGTTGGGACGTGGCATGGGCGTGCCACTGACTCACCAGGGGTGCCAGCACGGCAGCTCCGTAGCTGCCCGTCAGGATCCCGATGCGCTGCCTGGCGGGCTCGCCGTCGGTCGGGTGGATCGTTCGAGAAGAGCCATGACGGGGTGATCCCCGCAGTGTCACGGCCACTGGTGTCGACGTCGGCCCGCGACTGAGCGGCAACCCATCGACGTCGATCTCGCCGCTGCGGTTTGCGCCATGTCCGGGCATCCGCACTGCGCGGTAGCCCTCCGCCGGCGCCCCGTCCACCCACGAGAAGAATCCCGCGGCCGGCGCGCGCTGCCTGATGTCCCCGTTGGGCGTGCTCTCACCGGCGGCCCAGAACTCCCGCTCGAACGCCCTCGCCATGCCGATGCCGTCCTCGTGCATCGGGAAGTCGCCGTAGGTTTCGGCCGCAGGAAAGGGTCGGTCGGCGAGCAGGTAGTACTCATCCGCGGCGAACACCAGGCGGCGACCGAGCACCTCCACACAACGCTGCTGCCACCCCTCGCAGAGGTCCACGACTGCCGCCGCTTCCGCCGCAGTGTGAGGGCGCATGGCGGGCTCCCGCTGGTGAGCGCTGACCCCCAGCGGTACCACCGCCAACGTGGCCAACGACGGGTAGCGGTCGAGCACGCCTGCCAGCGTGTCGGCCAGCACCTGCCCGTCGTTCACGCCCGGGCACACCACCACCTGGCCGTGAACCTCGATGCCGCCATCGAGCAACGCGCTCAGCCAGCGCAGGCTTGTCGCGCCACGCGGATTGCGGAGCATCCGAGCCCGCACCGCTGGATCGGTGGCATGAATCGACACATACAGCGGTGACAAGCGCTCGTCCAGCACCCGCTCGAGATCCAGCTCGGTGAAACGGGTAAGCGTCGTGAAATTGCCATACAGGAACGACAGCCGGTAGTCGTCGTCCTTGAGATAGAGGCTCCGGCGCAGCCCCGGCGGCAGCTGATAGATGAAGCAGAACTCGCAGTGGTTGTCACAGGTCTGCACCCGGTCGAAGATCGCGGCATGCACCTCGGCGCCGAGCGGGACGCCGGCGTCTTTCGGTATGTCCATGGCAATCTCGTGCCCGTCGCGCAGCACGGCCAGCGTGGGATCGGCCTCATCGAGCAGCAACTGCCAGGCGATCACGTCGGTCGGAGCAACACCGGAGATCGACACCACCTCGTCGCCAGGGGCCAGCCCGGCGATCTCGGCCGCCGAGCCGGGCTCCACCGCCACCACAACCGGCCGGTGGCCGGAGGGCGCGCGGACGGGCTCACGTCCTCGTTGCTCGGCCATCATTTCCCGCTCTTGTTCGCTATCGCTCACGGGCCGCTCGGGCCACGGCTTCGCCTTTCGGCTCAGCCTCAGGGTTCAGGATAGGAACCTCTCACACCGTCGGTAGCGTCACAGCCGTGGCTGTGGACCGGGTGCTGCTGGCGGCGCCCCGTGGCTTCTGCGCCGGCGTCGAAATGGCCATCAAGGCGCTCGCCTGGCTCGTTCGCTCATTCCCGGCGCCGGTGTACTGCTACCACGAGATCGTCCACAACCGCCTCGTGGTGGATCGCTTCGAGCGACTCGGCGTGGTGTTCGTCGACGACGTCGCCGAAGTGCCGGCCGGCCGGCCGCTCATGCTCTCAGCGCACGGTTCGGCACCCGAAGTGGTCGCCGAGGCCCGGCGGCGCGGCGGCTACGTGGTGGACGCCGTCTGCCCCTTGGTGACCAAGGTGCACCACGAGGTCCGCGTACGTGCCGGCAAGGGCTTCAGGGTCGTCTATGTAGGCCACGAAGGCCATGACGAGGCGGTCGGGACGATGGCGGTGGCGCCCGAGTCGATCTCACTGGTCTCGGAACCTGCCGATGTCGACTTGCTCGACGACACCGACGCACCCGTGGCTGTGCTGGCCCAGACCACGCTCAGCCACCGCGACTGGTCCGACGTTGCCGAAGCCGCAAAGGATCGCTTCGGCGACGTCTGGATGCCGGGTCGCTCCGACTTGTGCTTCGCCACGACCAATCGGCAAAGCGCACTGGCCGAGATCGCTGCGGCCTGTGACGCCGTGGTCGTCATCGGCTCAGCGAACTCGTCGAACACCATGGCATTGGCCAAGGTGGCAGCGGAGTCAGGCTGCGAGCGCGTGCTGCGGGTGAACGCCGCCGCTGAGCTGCCCGACGACCTGCGCGGCACGGTAGGAGTCACCGCCGGGGCTTCCGCGCCGGAAGAGCTCGTGGATGCGGTGATCGCACGCCTGGCGCCCGCTGGGGGCACTACCGAGGTGACGATCACCGACGAGGACGAGTACTTCCCCCCGCCGCGAGAGCTGCGCGACCTGCTGGATGCCATGGAGGCCGCCGTTCATGCCAGCCTCGCCGTGCCGCCACGGGCACGACTGGGCGCGGTTGACAGGACGACGGCGGCGAGCGGTGTCCTCGCCACGCTCGTCACCACGGAGTACTGAGGCGACGCAGAGCCTTCAGCGCAGGTTGGGGGCGCCGACGGCGGCTTGGGCTTGGTCGTAGAGCGCCTGGATACGCTCGCGCAGCTCCTCGGTGAGCTCGCGTATCGCTCGTCGCGATGCCCGGCCACTCGGTCCCAGCGGCGGTGGGTCCATCGGCTCGCCGACGATGAACTTGATCCGGCGGGGGTACATGAACTTGGCGCCTCTCGGCATGGCTGCGGCAGTTCCGCCAATGCCGACGGGCACGATCGGGACTTGCGCCCGCGCCGCCAGGTACACGGGCCCGTCCATGAGCGGCAGCACCCGCGGGCCGTCCTTGCGCTCGCCCTCGCCGAACATCACCACCGGCCCGTCGCCATGGGTCAGGGCATCCAGCGCGGTCCGCAGCGCAGCCCGATCGGGTGCGTCGCGGTTCACCGGGAAGCAGCCGATCGTCGTGAACAGCCAGCCCGGAAAGCGGTACTTCCACATCGAGTCCTTGCCCATGACGCGCATCCGGGCAGGTATCGCTGCATGGATCGGCGTGTCGATGTAGCTGCGATGGTTGGGCACCCATACGCACGGGCCATCGGGCAGGTTCGCCAGCCCGTCGACCGAGATACGGTTCCACGCCCGGAAGACACCCCAGATCGCGTACTTCATGATCCTGTAGACGGCCATGTTGAGCGGCCCGTCGCGCAGATCGGTCTCGGGTCCGTCGGGTCCGCTCATCGGCCCTGAACCGAGCTGGGGCGGATCGGGGCCTGGAGCCCGGCTGCACGGCGGTACAACTCGGCGATCGTCGCGACGGCCTCATGCCGGGACAGCTCGCTCGTATCGACAATGACCGCTCGGGGTGCCACCTGCAGCGGCGAGTCGGCCCTGCCAGAGTCGAGCCGATCCCGCTCGCTCAACTCCGCGGCCAAAGCTGCGACAGCTCCGTCGTCGTGACTCGCATCGTCGACGCCGCCCGCCGAGTCGGCCTGCTGGGCGAGGCGACGGCGGGCGCGCTCCGCAGGTGCAGCAGTGAGGAATACCTTCAGCAGAGCGTCAGGGAACACCACGCTGCCGATGTCGCGGCCCTCCATCACCCCCCCGCCGACGAGGCTCGCCCAGTCGCGCTGGCGTCGGGTCAGCACCCACCGCACCTGCGGGTTGGCAGCAACGACGCTCACGTTGCGATCCACCTCTGCGCTGCGTATCGCCGCCGTGGCATCGGCACCGTCCACGGTCACGCGCTGGGCGTCGCTCACGGTGGAAATCTGGATATCGGCATTGCGGGCAATGCTCGCCACCGCTGTGAGGTCGGCGAGATCGACTCCAGCTTGCAAGGCCGCCCACGCCACGGCCCGGTACATCGCGCCCGTGTCGAGGTAGTCCATCTCGAGCTCGCCGGCGACGGCTCGAGCCACGCTGGACTTGCCGGAGGCGGCGGGACCGTCGATCGCGATCACCGTCACCTGCGACTCCGGGACTGGTTCCGGCGAGCCCCGCAGCGCCTCGATGACATCGAAGAAGTCGGGGAACGTCTTGGCGACGCAATCGGGATCGTCGATGTCGATCCCGGCCACACGCAGGCCCATCAGCGACATCGCCATCGCCATGCGGTGATCGCCGTGACAGTCCACCAGACCCGCCCGAAGCCCGAAGGGATTCCCGTGGATGGTGATGCCGTCGTGCTCGGCTACGGCGTCGACGCCGCGCTTGACGAGCTCGGTCGCCGTGTTGCCGATGCGGTCGGTCTCCTTGCGGCGGATGAAGCCGATGCCGCCGATGGAGGTCGTGCCCTCGGCGAACGCTGCCACCGCAGCCAGCGTCTGGGCGGTATCGGAGAAGTCGCGCAAGTCGAATGAGCCTGCCTGCAACGCTCCGCTCGGCGGCGTACCGACCGCTATGGCGTCGTCGCTGACGGTGACGTCCGCTCCCATCTCGCCTAGGACCTCAGCGAATCGCACGTCGCCTTGGATGCTGTGGCTGCCGAGCCCTTCGACACGCACCTCGCCGCCGCACAGCGCCGCCGCTGCCCAGACGTAGCTCGCAGCGGAGGCATCCGGCTCGATCACGTAATCGGCGGCCCGGTAGTGGCCCTCGGTCACCACGAAGCGGTCGGCACTCGGGACGGTCACGATGGCGCCAAAAGCCTCCATGACCGCCACCGTCATGTCGATGTACGGGCGGCTGACGGCGCCGAATTCGGAATCGATCTCCACATGAATGCCGCCACGCAGGGGGCCGGCAAGCAGCAGGCCGCTCGCGTACTGGCTGGAAGCATCGGCCCTGATTCGGATATGGCGCAGGGCGGCAGCCTCATCGTCGACGGGCGCCGACGACACCTGGATCGGCAAGCAGCCGTGCTCGCCCAGCTCGTGCACTCTGGCACCCAGCGAGCGTTGTGCCGCCAGCAGGTCATCCTGGGGACGCGCCCGCAGCTGGGGGTCGCCGTCAAGCAGCCAGCGGCCGCCGAGAGCTGCAACCACGGGCAGGATGAAGCGGGCTGTCGTTCCTGATGAACGCGCGTGCACCATGACCGGCTCATCTGGCGAACTGGGGAAGCGAGATTGCGCACCGCCGATGCCATCGATGACAAGCCGACGTTTGCCGCGATTCACCCGCACTACCGCACCGAGCGCAGTGACCGCTTCGATCATTGCGTCGGTGTCATCTGCGAACAGGACTCCGTCGAGCGTGCTGCGTCCGATGGCCAAGGCCGCGCACAGCACGGCCCTGTTCGTGATGCTCTTGGAACCCGGCAGCAGCGCCGTGCCCGACGCACCGTTGGTGAAAGGGTCGATGACCCCGATGACCCGACCCGCGCTCATGCCAGATCGCGCGTGGTGGGGTGGTAACCCTGCCCGGCCAAGGCCGCGAGAAAGCGCTGCGCCTCGGTGCGTGCGACTACGAGCACCAGCACGCCCTCGGCGCCCTCGGGTGAGTGAGCCACCTCGATGTCGGCCACGTTCACGTCGCAGTCCGCCGCGAGCATGGTGATGGCCGCGATCTGGCCCTTGCGGTCCGGGATCGGCACCCGCACTTCCAGCAGCTCCTGGGGCCGCACATAGCGCGACGGCAGGTTGGTGCGAGCGCGCCGCGCCTGTGTGAGCACGGCCCGCAGGCCGTCACGGTCCGCTCCCGCCACTACCTCGCGCATCTGCGTCAGACGCTCTGACAGTTCGTCGAGCACGCTCACGATGGCATCGCGGTTCTCGCCGCAGATGTCCAGCCAGATGCCGGGGTGGCCAGCGGCGATCCGGGTCATGTCCCGGAAGCCGCCGGCAGCCAGGCGCAGCAGCGGCGCGTCATCGAGGGCTCGATCGTCGGCGAGGCACATCAGCGAAGCGGCGGCGAGGTGCGGCACATGGCTCACCACCGCAACGAGGGCGTCGTGCCGTTCGGGCGTCATGGTCACGACGTCAGACCCGAAGCCCGCCAGCACTGCCTGGCAGGCGCGCAAGGAGCTGTCGTCGGTGGTCTCATTCGGCGTCAGGGCCCACACCGCGCCGGCGAACATGTCGGGGTTCGCGCCTTCGATGCCGTCTTGTTCCGAGCCGGCCATCGGATGGCCCGGCACGAAGCGAGCATCGGCGATCGCCTGGGCGACCGGCGTCTTGACGCTGCCGGTGTCGGTCACCACCGCGCCCGCAGCAGCAGTGTCGGCGAGGGCGATCGCGACCTGCTCGGCCAGCATCGCCGCGGGCACTGCCACCACACAGAACGTCGCCTCCGGGTCGGTGCCCACGGCATCGAGACAACCGAGCTCGAGTGCCCGCTGCGCGTGATCACCGACGGCGTCGCGCCCCGTCACATGCCATCCCGACTTTCGCAGTGCCGCTGCGACGGATCCGCCGATCAGGCCCGTGCCCACCACTTGGGCGCGGCCAGACGGCTCGTTGGAGCGCGGCGCCGCCGCTGCGCCGGCAGGCGACGGCAATTGCGTTGTCTCGGCGGAACTCGCGGCCACGCAACGAAGGGTACCGATGGCTCTGATCGTCCCCGGTTTGGGCCGGCGAGATTCCTGATGGGCTCCGGCGGCTCAGTCGGGCGGCGCCAGCCCGGCGACATGGGCCGCCAGTTCCGAACGGAAGGCGTCCACGGCGGCCATCTTGATGTCCTCGTAGCCGCGGACCAGCTCGGCCAGCCCGGCGATGGCGACGGCCTGTTCATACCGGGCCGCGCCTGCATCCCGTTCCAGCGCTTCGAGCGCCGCGTCGAGCGCTGCCCGGTACTCGCCAGGCAGCTCCCGCTCGGTCCGGCGAACTTCAGTGTGACCGAACGGATCGCACCATCGTCCCCGGAGGCGCTTGCCTCGCGCCAGCAGCGCGAATACTGGCCGCCACGCCGTCGAGAACCGGATCTTGCCGGTACGCCCCAGTGCACGCAGCAGCGGTGGGTGCAGGCTCCACGAGACCGTGCCGCCGACGGACGCAGCCAATTCCCGTGCCGCCGCGTTCGCCTCAGGATCGGACATGAGCCGGGCCACCTCGTACTCGTCCTTGTAGGCCATCAGCTTGAAGTGCCCTGCGGCAGCAGCCGCAGTCAGCCGGCCGGAGCGGTCCCCCGCCGCCCGATCTGCCCTCGCCACGCGTTCGACTGCGTCGAGAAACTGCGCCGCCAGCTTGTCCGACTGGTATGCGCACAGCTCGGCTGCGTACTGGCGCAGTGCCTCACGCAGCCCATGGAGATCTCCCGCTGATACTTCGCCGGCCAGCCCCTCGGTCAATTCGTCGATGCGGGCCGCCACGCGCTCCGGCACCGCGATGTCAGGACCGGTGTCTGTGGCAATGCTCGCGTCAGGACCCGCTGCGCTCACGGTGCCCTGCGCCGCGGCCGCGGTCACCATACCCGGATCGCAGATCATCGTCCGGCCCCAGCGGAATGCAGCGAGATTCTGGTCGACCGCAACGCCGTTCAGCTCAATGGCCGCCTCCACGCTCGCCGGCGTGATCGGCAGCGCGCCCGCCTGGACGGCCATGCCCACGACAAACACATTCGCTGTCACCGCCGAGCCGCAGAGCGCAGTCACCAGCGAAGCAACATCGGCCCAGTGCTGCCTGCCGTCGACGGTGACCGCAGCCACCCGCTCAAGCAGCTCGGAGGTCGCAGGCATGTCGATACTCGGATCGGCGACCATGGCACCGGTCGGCGTCGGCGATGTCGACCCGACAACCATCGTCCGGGTCGGATCGGCGACCTCGAGTCCCGCCGCTGATGCCGCTACGAGCAGGTCGAACGCCACGATCACGTCGGCCTGACCGCTGCCGAGGCGTGCCGTGGCCGGCCCGCCGATCCGCTTCAGCCGCAGATCGCCCACCACAGTGCCCGCCTTCTGCGACAACCCGATCTGGTCGAGACCTCGCACCTCGAAGCCATCGAACATCGCCGCCGTGCCGAGCACCTGGTTGACCGTCACCACGCCGGTCCCGCCGATCCCGCACATGCGCACCGACACCTCGTCGGGCCCGACGAGCGGCACCGGATCGGGCAGCTCAGCAGGCGGCTCGGTTCGAGCGCCATCGCCGGAACCGTCGTTGCCGCCCGTCGGCTGCTTGCGCCGCAGCGGCGCCAGCATCTCGCGCACCGCGGTGCGGAATGGCCCCGGCTCGGTCACCGTCATGAACGATGGGCAATCGCCGTCGAGGCACGAGTAGTCGAGGTTGCACGACGTCTGATCGATGCGGGTCTTGCGCCCGAAGAAGGTGTCGACGGGCTGCACCGACAGGCAGTTGCTCTTGGCACCGCAGTCGCCGCAGCCCTCACAGATTCGCTCGTTGATGAGCACTCGCTTGGGCGGCGTGGGCTGTGAGCCGCGCTTGCGGCCCCGCCGCGCCTCGGCTGCGCACTGCTGATCGTGGATCAGCACCGTGACGCCGTCGATGCCGGCGAGCAGCTCCTGGGCCTCGGTCAAACGATCGCGATGCCACACCTCGACACCGGCGGGCACCGCACGGCCGCGATAGGCGGCAGGGTCGTCGGTGGTGATGAGCACCCTGGCCACACCCCCCGCCAGCAGCCCGGCCGCCACGTCGGGCACCTCCAGCTGCCCAGCGGGATCCTGCCCGCCCGTCATGGCGACAGCCCGGTTCCACAGCAGCTTGTAAGTGATGTTGACGCCGGAGGCCACCGCGCCGGCGATCGCCAGCTGACCGCTGTGGAAGTAGGTGCCGTCACCCAGGTTCTGGAAGATGTGCTGCGTCTCGACGAACGGCGACATGCCGATCCACTGCGTGCCCTCCTGGCCCATGCACGTCAAGCTCACGATGTCGCCGACCCGCTCCGGGTCCATGAACAGTGCCATCGTGTGACAGCCGATCCCGGCGCCCACCACGGCACCGTCGGGCACCTCGGTCGAGCGATTGTGCGGGCAGCCCGAGCAGAAGTACGGCGAGCGGCTCTGCTCGGGGGGCAATGCGAGGGGAAGCTCGATACGCACGCGTTCGGGCTGGCGCGGCACCAGCCGGTCACCGATGCGACCCTCCAGCCGCCCGCGCAGCGGCCCGATGAGATCGTCTGCGGTCAGCGCTCCGTACGAACCGAGCAGCGTCCGGTCGTACTCGTCGGTCTTGCCGACGATGCGGGGATGGTGCGATTGGTTGTAGAGGGAGTCTTTGAGCAAGGACTCGATATTGGGGCTCTTCTCTTCGATCACGAAGATCTCCGTGACCCCGCGGGCGAAGTGCCGGGCCCGATCGGGGCTGAACGGGATCGGCATGCCCATCCGCACGAGCCGGACGCCGGACTCGGCGACCGATTCATCGCTGTCGAGGCCCAGCCGCCGCAGTGCCTCGCGAACCTCGCGGTAGGTGATGCCTGAGGCCACGATCGCAATCCAGGCGTCGGGCGGATCGACCGTGGCGTCGTTCAAGCGGTTAGCCGCGGCGTACGCGATGGCGAGCTCGTAGCGGACCTCGACGATCTCGCGCTCGATGTCGACCGTGTGGGGCGTGAGGAGATAGCCGTCGGGCCGGTGGCGGTACGGTTCGCCGTCGACAAGCGGGATAACCGGATCGAATCGGTCAGGATCCAGCAGGACCGTCGCAGCACCGTCCGCCACATCGGCCACGATCTTGAGGCTCGTCCACAGCCCCGTCGTCCGGGACATGGCGATGGCATGGCGACCGAGATCGAGCGCCTCGGCGGGCGTGCCCGGGTAAAGCACCGGGATGTGCAGGTCGGCCATCGACCCAGCCGAGCTCGACGGGATCGTGGAGCTCTTGGCGGCGGGGTCGTCGCCGGCAATGGCCACCGCGCCACCGCGAGGATCAGTGCCCGCGAAGACAGCATGTCGCAGCGCATCGGTCGCGCGGTCGACGCCGGGCGCCTTGCCGTACCAGAGCCCGACGACGCCGTCGTAGGCGGCATCGGGTCGGGTGGTGGCCAGCTGGCTGCCCATGACAGCAGTCGCAGCCTGATCCTCGTTGACGGCCGGCGAATGCACGATCGGCAGATCCGTCGCTTTGCGGGCAGCCGCCACAGCGGCGTCGTAGCCGCCGAGGGGCGAACCCGGATAGCCCGACACGAACGCCGCCGTGCGCAGGCCCGCACGCCGGTCGGCCCGCAGCTGTTCGATCGGCAGGCGAGCCAAGGCTTGCAGCCCGGTCATGAACGTGGTGCCGCCGTCGTCGGTGTAGCGCCCCGACAGCCGGTACGTCTCAGCGAGGCTCATCTGTGCACTCTCTTGTGCTGGCAACGGTTCGGGACGGTCATGCCACAGGCCCTTCGTACGTCACATCCATTGTGGTCGCTGCTTGTGGCACAGCGAAGACGCCGAACCGCACCCCGTGCCGGCCAAGACGCAGCGCACTGCTGCGCGGGCAGGTGCGCCCTGCGCTCGCCGCTCTAGCTCGCTCCGCTTGCGGGCCGCTCGGGCCCGGGGCTCAGCCTCTTGGCGGCGCGGTGCAGTTCTCGGACCTCGTCGGCAGTGAGCGGTCGGTGTTCCCCGGGACGCAATGCCGGATCGGTGAGCGACCCGATGCGCGTGCGCACCAGTCGCACGACCGGATGCCCCACGGCATCGCACATGCGCCGGATCTGGCGGTTGCGGCCTTCGTGTATCACGATGCGCAGCACCGACGGCTGGGGCATGGAAACCACGGCAGGTGCTGTGGGCCCATCGTCCAGCGCGACGCCTGTGCGCAGCTGCGCTAACGCACCGCGTGCTGGCATCCCGTCCACGTGGGCGAGATACTCCTTGGGGACCCCCCAGGACGGATGCGTCAGCCGGTGCGTCAGCTCGCCGTCGTTGGTCACGATGATCAGCCCTTCGGAGTCGGCATCCAGCCGCCCGACCGGATACACGCGAACTGCAGCAGGCACCAGATCGGTCACGCAGCGCCTCCCCCGGTCGTCCGATGCTGCACTGAGCACGCCGCGCGGTTTGTTCACCAAGTAGTGGACCATCGCCGCGTCCCACGTGACGACCGCACCGTCGACTTCGATCAGATCTGCCGGTTCCGCTCGGTCTCCGACCCGGGCGATCGTGCCGTTGACCGTGACGCGTCCCGCGGCGATCAGCTCCTCGCAACTGCGACGGCTGGCAACACCGCAACGGGCCATGACCTTGTGCAGCCGCTCGGCCTGTTCTTGTTGGCCGTCCTGCGGCACTGCATCGCCGACATCGGGCGCGCTGTGGCCCAGCTCTCGCTCAGCGCTGTCTTGTTGGCCGTCCTGCGGCACTGCTAGCCGTGCTTGTCGGCTGCGAGGCGATCCATGGCCTCCATGGCATCGCCGTCGACGCGCAGCTCCGCCAGCGACGGCAGGTCGTCGAGGCTGCGAAGGCTCAGTCGCTCCAGGAAGATCGGCGTTGTCCCGAGCAGGGCAGCATTGCCCGGACCCGGATCACGCGCGACCTCGGCGATGTAGCCCTGATCTGCGAGCGTGCGGACCACGCCGTCGGCGTTGACGCCCCGGATGGCGCTGATCTGCGCCCGTGAGACGGGCTGCTTGTAGGCGACCACGGCCAGCGTCTCCATCGCTGCTGCAGACAGGCGAGCCGATCGGCGGCTCCCCACGAAGCGTTCCACGTACTCCGCGACTTCTGCGGCGGTCTGCAACTGGTATCCGCCAGCCACCTGCATCAGGGTGAAGCCGCGCTCGGCCTGTGCGTACTCCCGTGCCAGCTCGTTGCAGACCGCTTGGACCGACGTCGCCGGGGCCCCGATGACCGCAGCCAGCACTTCGGCCGGCACCGGCTCGGTCGCGACCATCAGCACGGCCTCGATGGCCGCGTACAGCACGTCGTCGTCGAGAGTCCGCTGCTCACCGGGCCGCATGTCGCCGGTCTCGATGCCCGTGGCGCCCTCTGCGAGCCCGTGCTGCGACATCGACGAGCCGTTGACTGACTGGTTGTGCCCGGAGGGCATCGACGGATGGGAGGGGGGATGCGCCGGGGTCCCCGACGCAGGCGAGCCAGGAGAGTGCTCCGCCGACGGCGCAGGCGGATCGGCAACCGTGCGTCCCTCATCGCTGACGAGCCGCAGGCCGCGCGCAGATTCGACCGGCGGGTGCTGCTCGCTCACAGAGCAACTCCGCCGCAGCGGCCCGCCGCGATCTCGAGACGCAAGCGTCCGACGGCCGATATGACAGCGCTCACGCGGCGTCTTCCCCGTAACCGCCGGCCGCAACCGGCAGTGCCGCGCCGTCGCCGATCCAGTCCACGCCGATGTCGCCAAAACGCTCGGCTTGAGTCAGCTCGACAAGCCCCGATCCGAACAGCTCCAGCACGGCCAGGAAGTACACGACCACCACGATGCGCTCGGTCACGTCGCAGGTGAGTTCACGGAAGGTGGCCGTGCCCGTGTCAGCAAGCTGCTCGATGATCTTGGCCGCGGCCTCGTCGACCGTGATGCCGGCTGCCCTCAGGTGGCTGACATCGACGCGCGGCACCGGCCGCGGCGCAAGCACCCGTTCCATCGCCGCAGTGATGTCGTCTCGTGAGGCGCCGGCCAGCAGGTCTGGCGCGAACACCAAGAATCGTTCAGGGGGCCCCGCCGTGCGGGGCCATTGCAGCGCCGCGGCATCCCAGCGTTCGCGCAGCAGCCTCGCTGCGGCGCCAAACGTGCGCCCCTCGACCAGCCGTGCCAATGCCGCATCGCGCATGCCGTAGGCCGCCAGTTCGTCCTCCAGATCCAATTCGACCGGCGGGGCGGGCAGCAGCCGGCGGGATTTCAGCTCGATCAGCGTCGCAGCCAGCAGGGCGAACTCGCTGGCAGCGTCCATGTCGATCCTGCGGTCACTCGCAGGCGCACCGACAGCCTCGCTGCGCGGTGCACGGTCTGCAGTGTCGGGGAATTCGACTGCGGCCATGACGGCGACGAAGTCGTCGACCAGGCGCGTCAACGACACCTCCCAGATGTCCACCTCCTGGGACACGACCAGCTTCACCAGCACATCCAGCGGGCCCGCGAAGGCCTCCGTGCGAACCTCGTGGGCCACGCGGCCCGAAGGTACCGCGGCATGCCTGCGGGGCCCGGGATATTTGGCGGGTTTCTTCGGGCGCTACCCGGTACCGTCCGGCGCCATGACACGAGTGCTCTCGGGCATCCAGCCCACCGGCGACGTTCACCTCGGCAACTACCTCGGGGCGCTGCGCCAGTGGGCGATCGACCAGCACGATGCCGACGCCTTCTACTGCGCCGTCGACCTGCATGCCGTCACCGTCCAGCAGGATCCGACCCAGCTGCGCGAGGCCACCCTGGGCACGATGGCCACGCTGATCTCGGTCGGCCTCGATCCCGAGGTTTGCACCCTGTTCGTGCAGAGCCACGTGCCTCAGCACACGGAGCTGTCGTGGCTGCTGGAGTGCACAGTGTCGCTCGGCGAGCTGCGCCGCATGACCCAGTTCAAGGACAAATCGGCACGCTCGGAAGGGGGCGAGATGGGCGGCGACCATGTCTCAGCCGGCCTGTTCACGTACCCCGCGCTGATGGCGGCGGACATCTTGATCTACGACGCCGATCGCGTCCCCGTCGGCGACGACCAACGCCAGCACCTCGAGCTGACACGTGACGTGGCGCAGCGGTTCAACTCCCGCTACGGCGACACGTTCGTTGTCCCTGAGGCTGCCATCCCCACGGTCGGCGCCCGCGTCATGGATCTGCAGAACCCCACCTCGAAGATGTCCAAGTCGGCCGAGAGCCCCCAAGGCTCGATCGGCATCTTCGATGATCATGCCGACATCGCACGCAAATTCGCCAGGGCCGTGACCGACTCGGAGTCCGAGGTGCGCTACGACCCCGAGGCCAAGCCAGGAGTGTCGAACCTGCTGTCGATCCTGGGTGCCGCAACGGGCCGGAGCCCTGCGGACTCTGCGGCGGGCTACAGCCAGTACGGGGCTCTCAAAACCGATACTGCGGACGCGGTCGTCGCCATGCTCGAGCCCATCGCCGCGAAGAAGGCCGAGCTCGACGCAGATCCCGCAGAGCTCGCCCGCATCATCGCCGCCGGTGCCGACAAAGCCGAGGCCGTGGCGTGCGGCACCTTGGCCCGCGCCAAGGAAGCGATGGGCTTCCTGCCTAAGTAAGGCTTCCTGCCCAAGTAACAGGTCAAGTGCCCCAAAAAAGCGGGTGGCAGCTAGGCCAGCACGAAGTCGACGAACTCGGCTGCTCTCCACATGCATCTGTTCTCGGCCTGCGCCACAGAGATTCCTCAAGCTGATGCGCGCGAGTGTTTGCAATTGTTGACAAACGTGTGTATGCTCTCTTCATGTTCGGCGACGTTGTGCGAGAACTCGCTCCCGGCTACGGGGAAGCGCACGACGACGGTGACGACACGACGGCTGCGTGGCCCGGCGCTGGGTCGGCTTGGCCGCACGAGGCAGCGGTGTGGGCCGGCAGCGAAGCTGCGACAGACGTGGCCGGTTGCTCTGGCACCGATCTGGGGGCGTTGAACAGTCAAGAGCTCAAGGAGCTCGTGGTCGAGTTGGCGTCCGAGCGTGCCCGTGTCGAGGGCCGCTATCTGGCGGCCGTTGGCGAGCTGGCAGCGCGCAATGGTGCACAAGCCGCCGCATATGTGCTGCGCGATCAGACGCGCATGAACTGCGCACAGGCGCGCTGCGAGGCCCGCTTGGCCGAGTGCCTGGCCTCAGAAGGACTCACCGACACGCTCGAAGCGATGCGAGCCGGCGAGATCCACATGTCCCATGCGAAGGTGATCGCCCGCGAAGCCCCCAAGAAGCACCGCCGCAGCGAAAAGGACTTCCTGGAGCTGGCCCGCGCATACCCATCCGACACCATCGCCCGGCACCCGCTCGCCTACCGCAGCCAGCAGGTCGAAGCTGATCTCGCGGCTGAGGCCGTCGCCAACGGCCTCAGCCCCATCGATGCGGAACTGGCGCTGCAGCGTCACGAGCGCTCGGCGTCGCTGCGCATGGGCGACGACGGCATGTGGCATCTGCGCGGCAAGTTCGACTTCCTCACCGGGCGCGAGCTCAGCGCTGCGCTCGAAGCCCAACTCCGGTCGCTGCGCCGCCGCGCCGAACTCGATGCCGGCAGCGCCGATTCCACCCACTCCGGTCCAACCGGCGGGGACAGGCGCAACGGCGAGGCCGACAGCGACAGTCCGATGCCGACGCGCCGCCAACTGCTGGCCGATGCGCTCAGCGAGCTTGTCGCCGGCACCGCCTCGGCACGCCATGCCAAGAACAACCTGATCATCGTTGCCGACTACGACGCCACAAGCGATCGGCTCGTCAGTCCCCGCCTCGACGACGGCACTCCCCTGTCAGCCCAGATGCTCGTCGAGCACGCCATCGACGCCAAGGTGCTGCCCGCGATGTTCAGTGCAGACTGGTCAGAACTTGCACTGGGGCGTACACGCAACGCCAACGACGCCCAGCGCCTCATCCTTGCGGTGCGCGACGGCGGCTGCATCGGCTGCGAACTCACCTCCGAGCACACCCAAGCCCACCACATCGACTACTTCGAAGACAGCGGCCTTACCGACATCCCCAACCTTGCCTCGATGTGCCAGCCCTGCCACCGGGACCTCCACACCCACGACCGCAAGATCCACACACCGCCCAACGGCCGACCCCGCCTGAGGCCCCCCGAACCTGCCGACAGCGACCTACCCGGGCCCGATCCACATAGGGATCCGGCCGCAGCACAAGGCCCTTAGCCGGTCGCGTGGGCAGCAGGCAGAAATGCCGCGATGGATGTCAACCCTGGTGACGGCGGCGACGATTCAGCCGGCAAGAACTAACGACCTGCGACGTTGCGATCAAGGTGCTCGAAGAAGTCCCGCACCACCTCGCGTGTCCGTGCAGCATCCTCGTCGGCTGCACCGGATGCTTGATGCTCCAAGCGGTTCGCCAAGGCTCGAAGCCACCTGCACAGGCGGTCGACTCCATCAGGTTTCATGGCGTCAGGCTTCCTGACCAGGAGCTTGGCGAGCATTCCAGCACTGCCAATGCCGTCGATGGTGCCTTCGGCGTCCCGCCATGCGGAATCGGGCCCGAGCGTTGCCGCGCACAACAGGTCGCCGACGCACATCTCTTCGATCGACTCGTAAGTGATCTGGGCCAGCCGCGACTCTCCGAACAGCGAATCGAGGACTTGGCGGCTGGAGCAGCAGGGCCGACCCGAAGTCGGATCATCGGCGTTTTCCATAGCTCCTGCCCATCTCGTCGTGATTCAGTCCACCAAGCGCAGTGGGTTGCTGGGGGAACACGCGCCACTTCGCGGCGCGGCGAATCGGACGATCTCGGGACACGTACGGCCACTTCAGCGCCCACGCGCGACAGCCACTCGCCGCGCATCACGAGGCTCCCAACGCTCCGCGCCTGTTGGATGGCCTCATCGAACGCCTTGCTGATGAGCTTTCCGGCGCGTTGAAGTCGCCAAGCTTCCCGAACAGCGCGCAGAACGTCCTCTCGGTGGATCGGCGCATGCTCCTCCACGATGTTGCCTACTTGAGCGACAATGACCGGTCGGGACATCTCGTCGTGGAATTCCCAGCCGGGCTCAAGAATGAAAGGGACCCGAGGTTCTTCGTATTGCGTCGCCCAAGCTGGCAGCGCGTCAAAGTCGACCTCCGTGTAGCGCACTTGCGCCGCTTCGTCACGATCCTCCGGAGCGTCGTCGGGAGCCGCTCCGGCGGCAGCAGATGAACCGCTATCTCTGACGGGTGCCGACGCACCTGCGGTGCCGCGCTCGAACGCCGCATCCTTGGCGCCATCAGAGACTTCGCCAGAATGCACGTCAAATGGGTTGGCGACCGATGATGCTTCGACGGCTCGTTCGATTGCCTCACGGAGCTTGGCCTCTTCCGCGGGACGATTCTTGAACCACGCCGTGCTCCAGATGCGGTAGATCGTCCAGTCCAGACCTTCAAGCACGTCTTGTCGCAACCGATCACGATCCCGTGCGACTTTCGACGAGTGATAGCTCGCACCGTCGCACTCGATTCCGAGCACGTACACACCGGGTCGTTCGGGATGGCGGACGCCGATGTCGATTCGATATCCGGCGACACCGACCTGTGGGTCCGCTTCGTAGCCCATCTGTCGCACGGCGGCGAGCACTTCTGCTTCAAATTGGCTCTCGACAGCGCCCTGCGGAGCAGCAGGTTCGAGAGCAAGCGCTGCTGGGCCGCGCTCGGCGTAGTCGAGATAGCGCCGAAGATGCAATATCGACGGGTTGTCCGAGACGATGTCTCCGGCGGAGACCGAGGTGATGACTTCGACTCGCCTCCGGGCACGCGTAACTGCGACGTTGAGCCGACGCCAGCCGGTTTCCTTGCGGTTGAGCGGCCCAAAATTCATCGTGAGCTTGCCGTTTTCGTCTGGGCCGTAGCCCACGGTGAGGATGATGATGTCGCGCTCGTCACCCTGGACGGTTTCCAGGTTCTTTATGAAGAGGCCCGACAAGCGGTCGTCGCTATCGAGCAGGCCTCTCAACTCTGGCTCGCTTCGCGCTCGGCGCTCCAACTCGCGTTCCACGGCGTCCTGTTGCGCGGACGACAGTGCCACAACACCGACCGTCCGATTCGGGTGATGCCGCTGGTGATACTGCACACGCTCGACAGTCTTCGCGGCCTCTTCGGGATTGTCCCTCGGCATTCCGCGTCCACCTCGGTAGACGCCGTCAACCCGGATGAACTCGATACCAAGATCTGGCACGTCGAAATCGGCGCTGGGAAATGTGTGCAACTCCCCGTCGTAGAAGCTGCGATTCGAGAAGGTGATCAATGTCTCGTGGCGGCTGCGGTAGTGCCACCTCAGCATCAGCTCTGGGACGCTCTGAGCCTTGCAGAGCTTGAGGATCGACTCGAAGTCGCGCAGATCGTCGTCTGCGGCGTCGAGTGCATCATCGTCCATCGCCTTGGCGAAGAAATTTGTGGGTGGCAGCTGCTTGTCGTCGCCTGCGACAATGAGCTGGCGACCGCGGTAGATGCAGTTCACCGCATCGGCTGCAGTGACTTGGGAGGCCTCGTCGAAGATGACTGCATCGAATTGCAGATCCGAAGGCAGGAACTGTGACACGGACAGCGGGCTCATCATGAAGCAGGGCTTCAGCCGTTGAGCCGCATCGCCAGCTTCGCCGAGCAGTTTCCGCACGGGCCAGTGCCGCTTTGATAGCTGCGCTTGGTGCTTGATGTGGCCCGCTCCGCCGGCCACCGACATCGGTCGGCGCTGCGCACACGCGTTGATGACGGCAGATACTGACATCTCAATGAGCGTTCGGTCGAGCTGCTGAAACTCCCGGCGAATCCGATGGTGATCAAGGTCGGTGCCTTGCCTCAGTCGGGGATCGCGATCCATCACGTCGTCCACCCAGCGTCGCAGCACCGAGTGATTGACAATGCGCGGGATGTCCGCTGCCTCGACGGCGCGACGTTTGCAGAGATCAAGCACCGCTTCGAGCCCGAGCTGTGCAAGCTGCCGCTGAGACTCGACGAAGTGTGTCCAGACATCGACCTCTTCGACACTTGATGCCATCTCATCCAACAAGTCGTATGCCGAATCGAACGACTCTGCCAGCCGTTTGCGAATCGAGGCCGACCTGTCCGCCTCGAAGAGCCCGAGCAGCCGTTCGCCTGAATGCACAGATCGATCGAACACTTGGGCGACACGCGCCATCGTGAAGGCTGTTGCCATCACCGCAGCGGCCGTCTCCGGCAGCAGGGCGACTTCGTCACCGCCACCGGGGTCCTTCATCCCGAAGTGGCCTCGAACCTGACGCACCCACGACGATGCCTCGCGCAACATCTCAGCCTGCGGCGTCTTCTCCAAGTCGGCGAACAGCGCGCTCAGGGGACTGATCGACTCCCCGGCTTGTGCCTCCAGTCTCTCGTGCTCGGCCCTCTTGCCGAGAATCCCGGCTGCTTCACCCACCGTGACGGAGTTGTCAGCCATCAGAACCACATCTGTGACGACCGCATCGATGTCACCGAGGGCTGCACTCTGGTCTCGGCACCACTTGATGGCGGTCGGCACCGCAGTGTGCTGAAGCTCACCGATCGCTCGTCGCTCCACCGTCGCCAACCGACAGCCTCGATATCGCTCGATTTCGCTGGCTGTTTGCTCCGCGGCCCTTGCTGCGACCACGCCGAGCTCAGAACCGCGGCCTACGACGCGGTCGAGGTCGATCCGGCTGATCAGGTTTCCCAACCGTTCAATCGCTCGGTCAGCGACTGCGATCGCGCGGCCGATCTGCTCGAAGTCCGTGTGATCGACACCACGCCAGTACTCCCCAAGAGCACTGGCGTGATGATCTATTGCGCCCTGCAGTTCGCGGTCGGTCTGCTGCCACTCGGCGGCGTCATCGAGACGTTCGATCAACTCCTTCTTGTAGGCGCCAATCACCGATGCCGACGCGATTTCTCGTTTGTCGTTCCGGTACTCGCCGCCGAGCTTGCGCACGCCCTTGTGCAACGCCCGAAATCTCTGCCGCATCCTGGCGATGTCGAGCTCCAGCACGTCACGTGTGAAGGTGTCGGCCAAGTCGTCGGCCTGTTTGCGCCATGCCGTGATCAGCGGCTCGAGTGCAGCTGCTGCAGCGCGCGCCGTGCGCAGCCCCGCCCCATCGCACCAATTCGGTTCTGGCAGCGAGGCCGAGTCGGCGAGCTTGCCCACCTCGGCGAGTACCGCCAACGATTCCACGGTGGCCTCATCGCGAAACTGGAAGGCATCGAGCAGCGGCGACGCGTGCTCTCGAGCTGCCTCGATGTGACCGGCTGCAGCGTCGAATGCAGACCGAACTTCCCGAAGCTCGGACACTGCCCGGTCCCGCAAGGCGCTCAACTGCGGGCTCAGCTCTTCCGCCGCTGCCAAGGCCTGCCGGAGCCGGTCAGATGCTGCAGGATCGAGTTCTCGCCAATCAGCCCGCCATGCGTCCAAGTCGCTCTCCACCCTGCGCAACTCGTCGATCAGTCCGGCCACATGCTCAACATGCTCTGTTGCTGGTTCGAGGCTGCTGACTGCCAGCCAGTCTGGCGACACTGACGGTCGGCGCTCAATGAGCTCGATCAACTCCAAGAACCAATCGAGGTCGCCGGGAGCGGGTCGCTCCACGATGCACAGCTCCTCCTGGATCTCTTGGCACAGTTCCTGAAGAGCCGCCACGGCCGACCGGTGGTCCTGTACAAGGGTGCGACAGTGAACAACGCTCGCCCGAGATGAGCCATCTCGGACCATGTCTCGCCAGAGAAACTCATCTCCTCGCTCAAACGGCAACCAGTTCGCGCTCAGTCGTTCCGCCTGTTCGAGCATGCTCCGCAATCGTCCGGCCGACAGGTCGGATGCCTCGAGCGTCGCCAGTGCGGCAATCGGAAGCGAATCGACGCTGAGAATCTCGCCGACGACTTCGTGGACACTGCGGCCAAGGGGCTGGCGCACCTCATTGACAGCGATTGCGTGGTCGGTCAGCATTCGACGCAGTTCGGCGACACGGTCTCGATCGCCCTCGCTCACGCCAACAGGCGCGTTGGGGCGCTTCGTCAACGCCGAGCCGAGTTCCTGAGCGACTGCCTTGCGTGTCGCCTTATGGCTGTGAAGCTCAAGCACGAACTCGTCGAGATGCAGAGCGCGAAGACGCTCGAGCACAACGTCGAGCGCGGCCGCCTTCTCCGAGACGAACAGCACCGTCTTTCCGTCGTGCAGGAGCTGCGCGATGCAATTGGCAATCGTTTGCGACTTGCCGGTGCCGGGCGGCCCGCTCATGACGAAACTGTGGCCCGCCCGGGCGGCGATGATGCACTGGCGCTGGGAAGCGTCGGCATCCAAGACGCACGCAAGCTGCTCCGGAGGGTGCTTCTCGTCCAAGTCCTGTTCTGGCACCGCCTCGAAGTCGACGGCCTCGGGCATTTCGCTCGTCTGCCCTTCAACGAGCAACTGGATCAGATCATGATCGGCGATCTGGCTCTCGTTCTCTTCCAGATCGCGAACGATGGCCTCATTGTGGAAGCGGAATGTGTCCAGCACGACGGTGTCATCGACAGCCCACGCGCTCGTGTCAGGCGAAGCGAGACGAACGGCATCACGAACCGCGTCGAGCACACTGTCGCAACTGTCGTTTTCGAGCAGGTCGAGCGTCGGCAGGCTGATGTCGTAGAACTGCTTCAATGCGACCGCCAGCACCGGATTGAGAGCGGGCTCAGCGTCAGCGGACGCCATCAGCCGCCAACTGTCGCTGGCGGCGTCATGGTCGATCTTGGCGGGCAGCA
>NZ_JAPYOK010000120.1:65893-124443 GCF_028283155.1 Candidatus Poriferisodalis multihospitum
ACCCGCCAATCGTTCGATCGGCCTCCCCGCAAGAGACGGTCCGAGACGTCCGCTGCGTCTTGCTCGAACCCGAGCGAGCCCGACCGCAAGTGCCGATAGTAGAGCAGTCGATTCCTGCGGCTGAGATCGATCAGCTCGTCACGCCAGTCTCGCAACTGCTTGCGCACGCGATCCCGGTCGTTCACCCGATCAGTCTTGCCCATCTCCTCACCAGCGCCAAGTAGCAGGCTCGCCCGCTAGTAGCGGGCGCGGGGGTGGGCTTGGCGGTAGACCTCGGTCAGCCGTTCCTGTGAGACAGCGGTGTAGCGCTGCGTGCTGGAGATCGACGCGTGGCCGAGCAGCTCTTGCACGCTGCGGATGTCGGCACCGCCGTCGAGCATGTGCGTTGCGCACGAGTGGCGCAGCACATGGGTGGTGAGCTGGTCGGGTCCGAGACCGACGCGGTCGCCGTGGCGGCGCACGATCAGCCAGACACCCTGGCGGGTGATGCGGCGGCCCCGGGCATTCAGGAACACAGCTGCGGCGTCGTCTCTCGACCGCCACGCAGCAGGTTCCAGCGCCCCGCGCCCGGCGCCGCTGAGCCATTCGCCGACGGCATCGGCGGCGTGACGCCCCACCGGCACGACGCGCTCCTTGCCGCCCTTGCCCCACACCCGCATGAGCCTCTCGTCGAGGTCGACGTCGCCCAGCGACAGCGCCACCAGCTCGCTGGCCCGCAGGCCCATGCCGTAGAGCACTTCGAGCATCGCCCGGTCTCGCCGCACCAGCGGGCTGTCGCCCACGGGCGATGCCAGGAGCTGCTCGACCTGGTCGCGCCGCAATGCTCGGGGCAACCCGGCAGGCGCGCGAGGCATGTCGAGCGCACCGGCGGGATCGGTCGAGGCCAGGTCCTCGGCCACCAGGAACCGGTAGAGGCCACGAAGGCTGACCGCAGCCCGGGCGGCGGTGGAAGCTGCCCGCCCGAGATCGTCGCGCAAGTGCGCCAGGTAGGCCGCGATGTCAGCGGAGCTCGCACCCAGCAGATCGGTGCCTCGTGCCTCGAGCCATGCCGCAAACCCACCGAGGTCGGCCCGATACGACGCCACGGTGCGCGGTGCTCGGCCTCGCTCGTTCGACAGCCAGCCCAAGTAGTCCTCGGCTTCGACCGCCAGCGCAGCGGACATCGTCAGCCCAGCGATTCGGTGCCCAGCGGCCCTGTTCCAGTCGATGCCGGCAGCAGCTGAGGATTGCGTCCCTCGGCCCGCGCCAACGCGGCGCCCACCAGTCCGCAGAACAGCGGGGCCGGGCGGTTGGGACGGCTCTTGAACTCCGGATGGGCTTGGGTGCCCACCCAGAACGCGTGGCCGTCCAGTTCGATGAACTCTGCCAGCCGCCCGTCGGGCGACAACCCGCTGCACTGCAGGCCGCCCTCTTCCATCCGCTGCCGGTAGGCGCTGTTCACCTCGTAACGATGCCGGTGCCGCTCGTTGACCAGCGTGTCGCCGTACATCGCCGCCACGCGGCTGCGCGGCGCCAGCCTGGCCACGTACGCGCCGAGCCGCATGGTGCCGCCCTTGTCCTCGATACCGCGCTGCGCATGCATGAGATCGATCACCGGGTGCAACGTGTTGGCGTCGAACTCGGTCGAGTTGGCACCCAGCAGGCCCAGCTCGTTGCGGCAGAACTCGATGACCATGACCTGCAGCCCCAAGCACAGACCGAGGCACGGAATGTCGTGCTCGCGTGAGTACGCAGCCGCGGCGATCTTGCCCTCGATGCCCCGCGAGCCGAACCCTCCCGGGATCACCATCCCGTCGAGGTGGCGCAGCCGCCCCGCAGCAAGCAACCCCTCGATCTCCTCGGAGTGGATCCACTCGATGTCGAGGGCGACACCGTGGTAGGAGGCCGCATGGCGGAGCGCCTCCACTACAGACAGGTAGGCATCGGGCAACGCCACGTACTTGCCGATGATGCCGATGCGCACCGTCGCCTGAGGCGCCTTGATGCGTGCGAGCATGGCCTCCCAGTCGGCAAGGTCGGGCTCGACGTCTTCGAAGCCGAGGATCCCGCACAGAAAGCTGTCGAGACCTTCGGACCGCAGCACCATCGGGATCTCATAGAGGACCGACGAATCGGGGGCATTCACCACGCCGGCCAGCTCGACGTCGCTGAGGTTGGAGATCTTGTTGCGCAAGCCGTCCTCGATGGGACCCTCACTGCGCAGCACGATGGCGTCGGGCTGCACGCCGCGACTGCGCAGCTCGGTCACCGAGTGCTGCGTGGGCTTGGTCTTCTGCTCGCCCGACGGGCCGATGAACGGCACCAGCGTCACATGGACGTAGCAGACGTTCTGACGGCCGACCTCGAGGCGCATCTGCCGGATTGCTTCAAGGAACGGCAGGATCTCGATGTCGCCGACGGTGCCGCCCACCTCAGTGATGACAACGTCCACGTCGCCGTCGGCCAGCTTGCGGATGCGCTCCTTGATCTCGTCGGTGATGTGCGGGATGACCTGCACGGTCCGGCCCAGGTACTCCCCCCGGCGCTCGTCGGCGAGCACCTTCTGGTAGATCGAGCCGGTCGTCGCATTCGAGTCGCGGGTCAGCGACACATCGATGAACCGCTCGTAGTGGCCGAGATCGAGGTCCGTCTCGCCGCCGTCGTCGGTGACGAATACCTCACCGTGCTCGTACGGGTTGAGGGTGCCGGGGTCGACGTTGATGTACGGGTCCAGCTTCTGCATGGTGACCCGCAGTCCGCGAGCCGCAAGCAGTCGCCCGAGCGATGCCGCTGTGAGTCCCTTGCCAAGGGAGCTGGCTACTCCACCGGTGACGAAAATGTGCTTAGCCACGCGGCATCTTGGATGGGCTCACTCGCATGTGTCATCAAGCTACCGTCGCTCCGGGCGGTGTTGGCTGATACAGGGTTGGCTGATGCCGGAGGGAAGCCATGAGCGACACCGGTGAGGACGCACAGCAGACCGGAGGCGACCGCGCGCCGGCTGACCTGCTGGTGCACAGTGCCGATCTGCTGGCGACGTGCGATGACCAGCGCCGCGAGATCGCAGGCGGTTGGGTCGCCATCACTGGCGGGCTCATCAGCGCGGTCGGCGACGCCTCGCAGACGCCGCCCGCGGCGAGCCGCCGCATCGATGCCGGTGGGTGCCTCGTCACGCCGGGGCTTGTCAATACCCACCACCACATGTACCAGAACCTCACTAGGTCCTATGCGCCGGCGCTGCGCGGCGGGCTGTTCGACTGGCTCACCACGCTGTACCCGCTGTGGGCGCGCCTCGATGAGCAGGGCGCGTATCTGTCTGCCTGGGTAGGTCTGGCGGAACTGGCGCTGGGCGGCTGCACCACCAGCACCGACCACCTCTATGTGCATCCCCGGGGTGCAGGCGACCTGATCTCGGCCGAGATCACCGCGGCCGCCGAGTTGGGCATGCGCTTTCACCCGACCCGCGGCTCGATGTCGCTGGGCCAGTCCGACGGCGGGTTGCCGCCCGATGAAGTCTGCCAATCGCCTGAGGAAATCCTGGCGGAATCGGAGCGGCTGGTCGGCGTGCACCATGACCGCTCGCCCGACGCGATGGTCAGGATCGCGCTGGCGCCGTGCTCGCCTTTCTCCGTCTCGACCGAGCTGATGACGGCGACGGCCGAACTGGCGGAGCGCCTCGACGTCCGCCTGCACACCCATCTGTGCGAGGACCCCGGTGAGGACGGCTTCTGCATCGAGATGTTCGGGATGCGCCCGGTGGACTACTTCGAGCACTGCGGCTGGGGCTCGAATCGTTCGTGGATCGCGCACGGCGTGCAGCCCAATGCGGCCGAGATCGCACGGCTGGGATCCTGGGGCACCGGTGTGGCCCACTGTCCCAGCTCGAACCTGCTGCTCGGCGTCGGGTTGGCGCCGGTGCGCGATCTGCGGGCTGCGGGCGTGCCGGTGGGCCTGGGGGTGGACGGCTCGGCCAGCACCGATTCGGCATCGATGTGGACCGAGGCACGCAACGCCCTGCTGGTCGGCCGTCTGCGCGACGGCCAGCGGCACCTCAGCGCCGACAAGGGCCTCGACAGCGGCCGCCCTGCCGACGGCGCCGTAGGACAGAACGTCGATGGCGCCGGAGGAGGCGATGCAGAACGGGGCGGCACGACGTATTTCTCGGCCCGCGAGGCCCTGGACCTGGCGACTCGTGGCAGCGCAGGGTGTCTCGGCCGCGAGGGCGAGATCGGCGAGCTGTCGCCCGGTGCATGCGGTGACCTCGTGGTGTGGCAGCTTGACGGGCCGGCGTTCGCAGGCGCCCTCTCCGATCCCATCGAGGCATGGCTGCGCTGCGGCCCCCTGTCCGCCCGGGACACGATCGTGGCTGGTCGCCCGGTTGTCTCCGGCGGCCAGATCATTCATCCCAGCCTCGACGAGCGCTTGACCGAGCATCGCCACTGCGCCGTTGCGATGCAACGGGCATAGGTGTTGGAGACTCAGTTGCGGTAAGGCGAGCCGAGCCGGTCCAGCCAGCGGAGCGGCGGGACCGCATCGATGATCCGGCTGAACGACCAGCGCTCGCTCGCCAGGTTCAGGACCGCCAGAATCGCCAGCACCACCCACTCGACGGCTGCCGAATACGCGACAACCGTGGCCATGCCCAAGACGGCGCCTACAGGATTGACGCCGGTGTCACCCAGCATGTGTTCCTCGCGCATCTCGCTTCCCAGCAGCCCGACCGACGCGCCCACTGCGCCTGCCGCCCACAATGCCGCGCTATGCCATTCGAACCACCCGCTGCCGGTGCTTGTCTCATAGGGCCCGGGCGACCACGCCGAGCTGAACAGCGAGGCGGGCACCAGTGCCAAGAGCCACCACGCCAACGCGACCTTGGTGGCCCGGCCCGGCATTCGATCGAACAGATTCAGCATGTTCGCACCGAGGGCAACAATCAGCGCTCCGCGCAGCAGCGGCACGACTGACCAGCCCTCATGTGTGCCCACGAGGAGGTCCTGCAGCGACCGCACGATGGCGGTGCCGTCGCTCCATCCGTGACTGCTCCACAGTGAGGCGACATTGCCGAACAGCGCCATCTGCACGCACAAGATCGCCGCGGCACCCCCGCCGAGGGCTTTCTGGGCTCCCGTTGTCAGCCGTCGCTGCCGCCAACTGTCTGCAATGTGCGCGGCGAACCCGCCTGCTTCGTCATCGCCCCGGACGTCGTCTCGATAGCCCAGCAACCCGAAGACAGCGAGTGCCAGCGCGGCTGCGAGGGCACCTGTGGCGCTGGCCATCGCCGGGTTGCGGAACCCGTCATCGGGCAGCAACTCCCATATCGTATCCACCCAGCGTGACTCGTCAATCTGCACCGAGTAGTAGGCGAACCAGCCCGTGCTCCGGTATGCGAAGACGGCGACGCCAACGCTGACGGTGGCGCCGATCGCGACCACCAGCAGACCTGAGACTGCAATGATCCGCTCGCCTCGGTAGTTGGCCCGCATCCAGCGTTCCCGCTGCATCCGAGATCTCGCACAACGCCACAGCCCGGCTGCCGCGAGGGCTGATGCGGCGAGGGCCGATGCCAGCGCTGCACCGGTGCGAAGAGCGAGATCGGCAGTCATGTCAGATCATCATCGATGCAGGCGCGGCGAGGGGAGTTCACGACCCCTGCGCGGTGCGGCGACGCCACGGTCGCCATGACCGCCACGACTGCCGGACCCGAAGCGAGCGCGGAAATCGGAGCTGTCGTGCTCGCTGCCATGACTGGCGTGCCACCCCCCCGAGCTGTTGCCCCCGGTCACGCACCGGCACACCGCGAGCAGCCGAGATGACGCGGCCCAGCAGCGAGGCGGCGAGGGAATAGACCGCCTTCGGCCAGCCGGTGCGAGCCACCACGGCGAGATACACATGTCGCCCGATGCGCGCTCGATGCGCGAAGCCGCTGAAATCACGTCCAGTCTGGCGATGGCTGAATCCGATCTCGACCTCGCTGATACGGGCGCCGCGGTCGGCCGCATCGAGCGTCAGACCGATCTCGAGTCCGAACCCGGGCGCGAGCTGCAGTGATCTCATCAGCGGACCCCGCACGGCGCGCTGACCCGAGAGAGGTTCGGCCAGTTCAAGTCCCGTCTCAGAACGCAGGACGCGTGCTGCGAACGCCTTGACGAGCCCGAACCCGCTCGGGCTCTCGGCGCCTCCGAAGATGGCGATCGTCATGTCGGCTTCGCCCAGCGCAACTGGCTGCAGCAAATCAGCAGCCAGCGCGGCTGAACTGCCCAGATCGGCATCGATGAGGAGATATACGTCGGGGGCACCCGACGCGGCGACGCCCGCGGCGACCGCCGCTGCTTTGCCGCGGTTGCGTGCGAGCTCGATGACTCGTGCTCCTGCGGCCGCAGCCGCAGCCGCAGTTCGGTCCCGGGACCCGTCGTCGACCACGATGACGTCGAGCACATCGGGCACCGTTCGCAGCGCCGTCACCGTGGCACCGACCGTGTCCGCCCGGTCGAAGGCGGGCACGACCGCCACGGCGTGGGTCATGACGGGCCCAGACCGTGGTTGACATCAGCTCCCGAGAAGTGATTGACGGCAGGCAGCCGCTCCAGCGCAACCAGCAGCGCCAGATCGCCCGAGAACGTCTCGACATCGTCGACGCTCGCGAACGATTCCGCGAGCACGGGGTCGGACCGGACTCGCTCCAGCACTGCGCCGTAGCCAACTCCTGCTGCCCCGGACGCAGGTATTTCGACGATGACGCCGGTGCCCGAGTGCCCGTCATCGACGGCAGACCTCAACAGATCGAATACAAATTCCTGATTCAACCCGGCCGCTGCCGCGTCGGTGACCACCACGAGTCGCAGTTGCTCCCCTCCCAGCAGGTGCAGAGCGACGGCGCCGGTGCCGTCATGAGTCACCAGTTCCAGGTCACGGAGCAAGGTCAGCGCCGTACGTGTCGGCGGGACCGCCGAGAAGCCGCGAGAGAAACCGTCGAGCGCCCCGAAGTCGGTGACTGCGTTGACATCGTCGGCGAGTATCTGGCTGGACCCGGCTTCTGCTGGCCTGAACAGCGCTTGAGGCAGCAGGAAGCGAAGCGCTCTGCGCACTGCATTGCGGCTGTCACCTGCCAGCGAGAAGGCGTCGGCGATGCTCTGGCGCACACCTGGATCGCGCAGGCGGAGGTCGTCGCTGAGCCACAGCACCCCGCCATGGCGCGCATCCGTTGCATCGAGGCGTGCGCGAATGGCCGCTACTGCGGCCCGGTCCGTGGATTCCGGGGCGACGATGAGCGTTGTCGTGCCGCTCAGTCGTCCTTGGGGAAGGTACGGCCGTACGAGATCCTCCACCTCGAACCGCACGGACCGCGCCGCTTCAACGCTCGCGAGCGCTGCGTCGCGTGCTGCCTCGACCTCGCCGAGCTCCGCCTCGGCCTCGGCCTGTCGCTCGATCGCCGATTCGGTGTCGGCCTGCAACTGGTCCACGCGCGATTCCAGGTTGCTCACCAGCACCGAGTCCACGAACGTCGAGCCCAGCGCCAGGCCGATCGCCAAGGCCAGGAAAACTGCCGCGATCGACACAATGTGGTAGCGGAGGTTGACCATACGCCCGACCGATCTACAGGCCCATGTTGATCCACAGGGTGCGCAGCAAGAGCCGACCTGGCTCGGTCACTGCGGCAATGACGCCGATGGTGACGAGCGCCGAAACGATCAGCATCGCCATGTCGCGCTTGCGCACCTGGGTGCGGTAAAGACGGCTCACGCCTTTCGCATCCACAAGGGCCGGGGACACCTGCATCCGGGTCAGGAAGGTCGATGCCATGCCTCGGCGGCCCTTGTCGAAGAAGTCGACCATCGACGTGTGGGACCCGACCTCGACGATCTGCTCGGCTCGCTGCTCGAACGCAAGCCGCAATGCAAGATCCTCGCTGGTTCCGGGCGCGGCGATCACGTCGTAGCTCAAGCCGGCGTCGTCGAGGCGGACCGCACCCGGCGCGCCGCCCTCGGGATAACCGTGCACGATGAGCTGCGCCCCGCACTCGAGTGCCCGCGGCGATACCGAGTCGAAGTCGCCGATGATGATGTGGGGCACGAGACCGGCCTCAAGCAGTGCATCAGCACCTCCGTCCACACCGATGATCACGGGCCGCATATCCGACATGTAGCCCGACCGGCGAAGTGCCGCCAGATCTTCGCGATAGTCGATGCCGCGCACCACCACCAGCACGTGGCGGCGTCGCAACTGGTGCCGCAGCGGCGGGATCTCCAGCTCATCGGTGAGAACCTGCGGCTCCCGCTCCAGGTACTCGAGCGTGTTCCGGGCAAAGCTCCCGAGTTCGCTGCGCACCGCCACGCGCGCCGATTCCAGCACGCGTTCGAAGTGCTCGGCATCGCGCCGGTACCCGGTCCCGATCACCTGATCGCCGCGCATCACCTCATCGCCTGCGATGGCCAGCTCCTCGCCGTCTTGGAGCGACGCGAACACCCCTTCGCCGACGTCCTCCAGCACCGGCACTCCTGCCTGCGCGAGCGTCAGACCGCCCAGCGCCGGGTACCGGCCGGTCATCGTCGACTCTGCGTTGATGACGGCGATCGCACCCGCGGCCAGAAGCCCGTCGGCAGCGACCCGATCGAGATCTGCGTGGTGGATCACCGCAATATCGCCGCGTTCCAAGCGGCGCAGCAGGTTCTTGGTGCGACGGTCCACACGGCACCGTCCCGCGATCTCCGCGTGGTTGCCACCGTGGCCGCGGCGCGAGCGCTGGCGTCTCCACAGCGAACGCAAGCGAAACATGCTCACTCTCGGGCGCCGCCCCGCGTTGCGGCGGCCACCTCCAGCAATTCAGTCGCGTGCTGGCGGCCGCTCGCCCATGCAGGCTGACCCGCGAGCATCCGCGCCAGCTCGCTGACGCGATCGGGTCCCGTCACGGCGACAAGATCTGAAGCCACTGCGTTGCCGTCGTCGGTCTTTCGAACGGCCACTTGGTGGTGCGCGAACGCCGCGACCTGTGGGAGATGCGTGACCACCAGCACCTGGTGCTGGCCGGCCAGCGAACCCAGTGCCCGACCCACCGCCAACGCAGTCTCGCCGCCGATGCCGGCATCGACCTCATCGAACACGAGGGTCGGTGGGCCAGCGGTCAGCACGAGCCGCAGCGCCAGCATGACGCGCGCCAGCTCACCACCCGATGCCACCTTCGACAGCGGGCCGGGCGGAGCGCCGCGGTTCGCGCTGAAAAGCAGTTCGACGCTGTCGCTCGGCGCATCGCCGGTGACGCTGACCTCCAGCGTGCCGCCCGCCAACGCCAACGATGTCAGGTGCTCGCTCACCGCAGCGGCGAGGCCAGGCGCAGCCGCTCGACGAGCTGCAGCCACAACATGAGCCTCGGCTTCGACATGGCGCTGCGCCGCCTCGATGCCGGCCTCCAGTTCGGCTGCCAGCTCGGTGTGACGTTCAAGCTGCGACAGACGCTCTGCTGCCTGGGCACCGAACGCGCGCACGTCGGCGAGCGTGTCGCCGTACTTGCGAGTCAGCTCGCGCAGGAGCTGGTGCCGTGCACGGACGTCGGCCAACGCCTGCGGGTCGTCCTCGATCGTCTCGAGCACACCTCTCAGCTGCTCAACGGTGTCATCCAACTCCGCGGCCACAGCGCCCAAGCGGCCGCTCACGAGGGCAAACGCCTTCCGGGAGGCCAGCAAGGCCACCGCAGCGCCCAGCCTGTCGATCGCGCCCTCGTCTCCGGAAAGTGCCTGGCGGGCCGCATGACCATCGGCGAGGTGGGTCGCAGCATCGGCCAGCAGGTCCTCACGCTCGACGATCCAGCTCAACTCGTCAGGGTCGTCCAGCTGCGCCGATGCGATCTCGTCCGCCTGATAACGCAAGAGATCGATCTCCTGCGCCCGTGCTCGCGCGTCACCGCCGAGCGCGGCCAGATTCTCCGTGAGCGCTCTCAGTTCGGCACGCGCTGCCGCCAGCGGGCGCACATCTATGCCGCCCCATCGATCGAGCGCCTCACGCTGGGTGCGAGAGCGCAACAGTGATTGATGCTGGTGCTGCCCGTGCAGATCGACGAGCCCGGACCCGAGCTCTGCGAGCTCTGCAGCCGAGGCCATGCCGCCGTCCACGTAGGCGCGGCTGCGACCGGCTGCTGGGATCACGCGGCGCAGCACACGCTCGCTGCCGTCGGCCTGCACGAACCTGCCCTCGGCAACTGCTTCGACCGCGCCGGCGCGCACCATCGCCGGATCGGCACGCCCGCCCATGAGCAGCTGCACCGCCTGCACCACCAGCGTCTTGCCGGCGCCCGTCTCGCCGGTCAACGCCGTCATGCCTGCGCCGAGCACCAAGTTGGCATGGGAGATGACGCCGAGATCGTGCACCGCCAGCTCGACGAGCATCAACGGTCCTTGAGGCCGAACTTGTGCTTCAGCACGCGATGAAAGCTGTCGCCGCCGGCGGTGATGAACCGTGCGTCGTACGGCGCGCGCGTCACGACGAGTTCATCGCCGGTCGCCAGCAAGCCGGCCGAGCGCCCGTCCACAGCGGCGAGCGCAGGCCGTTCACTGATCACCCGGATGCCGATCTCGGTGTCCGGCGGCAGCAGCAGCGAGCGATCGAAGAGCATGTGCGGCGCGACAGGAGTGACCTGCAACGACGAGTGCGTCGGCGCCACCACCGCACCACCAGCCGAGAGGCTGTACGCCGTCGAACCCGTCGGCGTGGACACGATGAGGCCGTCTGCCGCGTAGGTCGCGAACACGTCACCGTCGAGCCACACTTCCAGCCTGACCGTGTGCCCCGGATCGCGCTTCTCGAGCACGACTTCATTCAGCCCAGTCCACGTCTCTGAGTCTTGGGCGCCCACGTCGTGAGCGCCTGTGTCCCGGACGCGGGCGCTGACCATCATCCGCTCCGAGACATCCAAAAACCCTCCGAGCGCGGCAGCGACCATGTCGGTGAGCTGTGCCGGCTCGAATTCGGTCAGGTAGCCGAGGTGGCCGACATTGACGCCGAGTACGGGCACGCCCGCCGCTGCAACCAGATCGAATGAGCGCAGCATGGTGCCGTCGCCGCCGATGCTCACAGCGAGATCCGGGACTGTTCGGATCGGTTCGTCGACGCCGAGTTCAGGACGACCGATTGCCGTGGCCTCGACACTGCCCACTTCCACGGCATGACCCTCGCCCTCAAGCCACGCCACCAGCCGTTTCGAAGCTGCCAGGGCCTCCGCGCGCTCCGCATGGGCGATGATCAGCACGTCGCTCATACCGATTCCCTCTCGGAAGCAGCGCGGGGTGCAGTCTCGATAGCAGTCGCGATGGCGCTGTCGATATCGAACGACCGCGGCGGCGCAGTTTCTCGCCATGCTTCCCGCTCATGCTCGCTGAGCTCGCGGGCCGCTCGGGCCCGGGGCTCAGCCTGTAGGCGACGGCAGTGCAAGAAGAACTCGACATTGCCTGCGGCCCCTCGCAACTGCGATGCGGCGACACCGATGGGTGCGAGGCCATGGCGGAAGGCACTCGATGCCACGTCGCTGAGCACTCGTCGCCACACGTCCGGGTCGCGCACCACTCCCTTGCCTCGCGAGGCCTCGTGCCGGCCGGCTTCGAACTGCGGCTTGGCGAGCAGCACTGCTTCGCCACCTCCTGCCGTGCACGCCGCCAGGTTCCCCATCACCGCGCGCAGCGAGATGAATGACAAGTCAGCGGTGGTGATGTCCGCAGGGCCGCCGATGTCGGCAGGTCCGATATGGCGCACGTTGCACCGTTCCCACACGGTGACCCGGGAATCGGCCCGCAGGCGGACATCCAGCTGTCCCCAGCCGACATCGATCGCAACGACTTCCGCCGCACCCCGCTGCAGCAGGCAATCCACGAAGCCGCCCGTCGAAGCGCCGGCGTCGACGGCGCGCCGCCCTGCAACGGCGACCCCGAATTCGTCCAGCGCAGCGTCCAGCTTCTCTCCGCCGCGGGAGACGAACCGTGCCGGCTCACCGCTGAGCCGGACTGGCTCGGCGGCCGACACCATGCGAGACGGCTTCTGCGCGACCGAGCCGCCCACGAGAACCCGGCCGTCCGAAATGAGTGCTTGCGCCGCCGCGCGAGACGAGGCCATGCGACGGCGCACCAGCTCGTTGTCCAAGCGTCGTCGGCCGGCGTTCATGCAGCCGAAAGTACCAGCGCGCCCGCAGCGCACCGCAGTGGTTTACGCGACGAAAGGGGTGTCTTCAGACGTACCAGGTGCCGCGCGAGCGCAGCAGCTGCGCAATGTCAGCGGCACCTTGCTTCTGCTGAGCCGCCGCCAGCTGCCGAGTGGAGGCCATGGCGTACTCGCTGCGCCGCACGGCACGGAACACGCCGACCGGCGTGGGCTCGAAGGGCCCGCGAGCGAGACGAGCCAGCATGAATGCGGTCGAGGGATCGTGCTTCGTCTCGTCATGGGTGAGCAATTCGTCGGTGCTCACATCGGCGGTGTGGACAACCCGGGCGCAGCCTGACTCGTCGACGACCCCGAACTCGCCGTCGGCCCCGAAGCGAATGGGCTCGCCGTGCGTCAACGGGATGAGGTTGGCATCGCGGTTCTGCTTCTTGGTGACCCCTTCGAAAGCGCCGTCATTGAAGACGTTGCAGTTCTGGAACACCTCCACGAACGCGGCGCCGTCGTGCTCGTGCGCCCGCCGGAACGTGTCCATCATGTGCTGGCGGTCCATGTCGTGCGTGCGCGCCACGAACGACGCCTCGGCACCGAGCGCCACGGCCAGCGGGTTGAACGGCGCATCGAGCGAGCCCATCGGCGAACTCTTCGTGACCTTGCCGATTTCGCTCGTGGGGCTGAACTGGCCCTTGGTCAGGCCGTAGATCTGGTTGTTGAACAGCAACACCTTGATCTTGACATTGCGGCGCAATGCGTGGATCAGGTGATTGCCGCCGATCGACAGCATGTCGCCGTCGCCGCCGATCACCCAGACGTCGAGATCGGGCCGGGCCATCGCCAAACCGGTGGCGATGGCGGGTGCTCGGCCATGGATGCCGTGCACTCCGTAGGAGTTCATGTAGTAGGGGAACCGGGCAGCGCAGCCGATGCCCGACACGAACACCGTGTTGTGCGGTTCGGTGCCGAGGCTCGGCATCAGCATCCGCATCGCCGTGAGGATGGAGTAGTCGCCGCAGCCCGGGCACCACCGGACCTCCTGGTCGGAGGCCCAGTCACCGGGCTGTGTGGTCGGCGTGATCGAGGTGTCGGTCATCGTGCTGTATGCCTCTGTCTGTACTTGCTGAACCTGTAACTGCTGAACTCAGGGGTCCTGGATTCGCTGATCATCGTCTCGTCGGCGCCTAGCTGCCCGCCAGCTCCTCAAGGCGCTTGCGGACTCCTGCGGTCACCTCGCCGGTTGTGAACGGCACGCCGTCGATCTTGCCGATGTGCTCGACGTCGATCAGGTACTTCGCCCGCACCAGATCGCACAGCTGGCCCTTGTTCATCTCGGGACACACCACGGCCCGGTAGCGACGCAGTACGTCGCCGAGATTTGCGGGCAGCGGATTGAGGTGCCGCAGGTGCACATGCGCCACCTCGAAACCGGCCTCGCGCAGCCGTCCCGCTGCCGCGTCGATGGCGCCCCACGTGGAGCCCCAGCCCAGCACCGCAAGATCGGCTCCTGCGTCGCCGGCGACTTCGACATCGGGAACGTCGACGCCGTCGACCTTCGCCTGCCGCAGATCGATCATCAGCTGGTGGTTCTCGGGCTCGTAGGAGATGTTGCCGGTGCCGTCCTCTTTCTCGATGCCACCCACGCGGTGCATCAGGCCGGGTGTGCCGGGAATGGCCCACGGGCGAGCCAGCGTGTCGGGATCCCGCAGGTACGGCAGGAAGATGCCATCGCCGTCTTCGTTGGTGCCGTTGAAATCCGTCGCGAAGTCGACGCCGATGTCGGGCAGCTCATCGACATCGGGCAGCAGCCACGGCTCGGAGCTGTTCGCCAGGTAGCCGTCGGACAGCACGATGACGGGAGTGCGGTACTTCAGCGCGATGCGAGACGCCTCGATCGCGATGTCGAAGCAGTCGGCCGGACTGCGCGGCGCCACAACCGGCAGCGGCGACTCGGAATGCCGCCCGTACATGGCCATCATCAGATCTGCCTGTTCGGGCTTGGTCGGCAAGCCCGTCGACGGGCCGCCGCGCTGGATGTCGAGCACCACCATCGGCAGTTCGAGGCTCACGGCAAGGCTGAGCGTCTCGCCCTTCAGCGCCAAGCCGGGCCCTGATGTGGAGGTAAAGGCCAGCGCGCCGCCGAAAGCCGCCCCCACTGCTGATGCCGCAGCGGCGATCTCGTCTTCGGCTTGGAAGGTCCGCACGCCGAAGTTCTTCTTGAGCGACATCTCGTGCAGGATGTCCGAGGCCGGCGTGATGGGGTATGAGCCGAGGAACACCGGCAAGCGCGCGAGCTGGCCCGCCACGACACAGCCCCACGCCAGCGCCGTATTCCCGTTCACGTTGGTGTACTCACCAGGTGCCAGCGGAGCTGGCTTCACCTCGTAGTGGGCCTCGAAGATCTCGGCCGTCTCGCCGAAGTTGTAGCCGGCCTTGAACGCTGCGGTGTTGGCGTTGATGACCTGTTCGCGACCCCGGAACTTGGTGTTGATGAACTCGAGCGTCGGCTCGACCGGCCGCGTGTACATCCACGAGATCAGGCCGAGTGCGAAGAAGTTCTTGGAGCGTTCTGCATCTCGCGGCTTGACGCCGTGCTCGGCCACAGCGTCTCGAGTGATCTGGCTCATCGGCACCGGGTACGAGCGGTAGTCGTCCAAGGTGCCGTCGTCGAGCGGATTGCTGGAGTAGCCGGCCTTCTCCAGATTGCGGTCGTTGAAGGCATCGGTGTTCACCGAGACACCGGCGAGCGTGCCCTGCGGGGCGCGGATCTCGGCAGGGAACTCCGGCAGCGTGGACAGGTCGTTGCCGAGCGCTGCGGAGATGCTCGTGAATTGGTCACCGGTGAGCTGCATGCCGTCGCCGGAGTCGCCGGCGAAGCGAATGATGACCTCGTCGATCTCCTGCAGCGGCAGTTCGCGCGATGCGGTGTCGGTCACTGTGTCTCCTAGGGGAAGGGCTCCTGGCGGGAATGGGCCCGCTGTAGTAGGGCCTTGGGGGGGAATGCGGCCGCTCCAGGCGACCACGCTAGCCGCGGCTGGGTGGATGCAGCCGGGTCGGATCGCGCCTCAGGCGCCCCAGACCTCAGGCGATGGTCACCGCCTGGTCCAAGTAGACGTCCTGGATGGCACCGAGCAGCTCGACGCCTTCGGCCATGGGCCGCTGGAACGCCTTGCGTCCCGAGATCAGCCCGATGCCGCCGGCTCGCTTGTTGACGACTGCGGTGGTGACAGCTTCGGCTAAGTCGGCAGCCCCCGAACTGGCGCCGCCGGAGTTGATGAGCCCGACGCGTCCCATGTAGCAATTCGCCACCTGCCAGCGGCACAGGTCCACCGGATGATCCGTCGTCAGCTGGTCGTACACCGCAGCGTGCGTCTTGCCGAAGCCCGGTACAGAGACGAAGGCGCCGTTGTGCTCAGGGAGCTTCTGCTTGATGATGTCGGCCTCGATGGTCACGCCGATGTGGTTGGCCTGTCCGGTGGCATCGGCCGCCACATGGTTGTCAACCTGAGTTGATTCGCCCTCGGCGCTCTCACTGGACAGGTTGATGTCGGGGTTGCGCAAGTAACACCACAGCACGGTGAACATGCCGAGGCGGTGCGCTTCCTCGAACGCCGCGGCCACCTCGGTGATCTGGCGACCGCTCTCGGCCGAACCGAAGTAGATCGTCGCGCCGACGCCGGCGGCTCCGAGCTCATGTGCTCGCTGGACGGAGCCGAACATGATCTGGTCGTAGGAGGCCGGGTAGGTCAACAACTCGTTGTGGTTGATCTTGACGATGAGCGGGATGCGGTGGGCATAGCGGCGGGAAACCGCTCCGAGCACGCCGAATGTCGTGGCCACGGCATTGCAGCCGCCCTCGACCGCCAGCTCCACGATGGAGGCCGGATCGAAGTAGATCGGGTTTGGCGCGAACGACGCGGCACCCGAGTGCTCGATGCCCTGATCCACCGGAAGGATCGAAACGTAACCGGTGCCGCCGAGGCGACCGTGGTCGAACAGCGACTGGAGGCTCCGCATGACCTGCGGAGAACGGTCGGTGCCGGCGACGACATCGGTTACAAAATCGGGCCCGGGCAGCGTAAGCAAGTCGCGCCCGATGCCTTCGCATTTGTGGTCCAGCAGATAAGAGGCCTGCTCGCCCAGCAGGCGCACAATGTCAGTGGTCACGATGTACGGTTCGCCTCGCATTGTCTGACGGCGCCGGTCTTGGAGCTGGTGCCAAGGACTGGTACTGGGGGCGGCGCACGCCGAATGACGGACTCACTCTATCCGCGCGGTTCCGTGAGAAGGCTGACCCGGAACAGCTCGTCAGCTGTCGTGGCTGCCGAGCGCTGCAAGCCGATCCTCGACGTCCACGAAGCCGGGATCGACATCCGCGATCCGGGCGAATCCACGCCTGGCCCGCTGGAGGTCTCCGACCCGGTCGTACAGGTCCGCTAGCGCATACCACAGCCGCAGGTGGTGCTCCTTGGGCCGCTTGGGACGCAACGGACCCGCCTCAAGCAGGCGAATGGCATCACGCGGCCTGCCTTCATCGGCTAGCGCTCCGGCTGCCACGATCCGTCCCTCCGTGATCGTCTGGGCATCAGGATCGGCGTGCCTCAGCCGATCCCACACGTCGTGCACCTCGTTGAGCCGTCCGAGCGCCCGGTAGCAATCCGCGAGCACCGGCAGCTGATCGACCGCTCCCGTCAGCTGCTCGTACTGTTCGAGCCGGTGCGACGCGGCAGTCCATCGGCCGAGTCGGTACAGCGTCAGGCCGTACAGCTCCTGCACTTCGGCGATGGCGGCATAGCGTGATGCCAGCGGCCGCAGCGTCGTGAGGGCATCCCCGAAGCGCTCAGCCAGGAAGTCCTCCCCTGCCTCGCGCAATCGCTGCGCCAGTCGCTGCTGTTCTGCCGATGGCATGCCCCGCACGCCGACCGGATCGAGCTGAGGAACCTCAAGTCGCACCTTGGAGCGACGACGGCGCGGTGCGTCCTGCGGCGCATGCTTGGCGCGCTCGGGCGGCGGTGGCTGCTGAGGTCGCGGACTCTGGCGTTCAGGCACCTTTGCCGCGTAGGCGTCGCCCCGGTCGGCGCCGGGAATCGGCCGCAGCACCGATGCGCCTTTGCGGGCCACCCCACCCCAGTCGGTGCGGCGAGCCGCCCGCGATGCCACCTCGTCGACGGGCTTATCGGGTCGCCGCTGAGCGTCCGAGCGGCGCTGCTGGGGCCGTCGACCGCGATTGCGGCGCTGCTGATCATCGCCATCAGAACGACCCCGGGGAGCGCGATCAGGCTGACCGCGACGGCTTCGATCCCCCTGCTGGCCACGGTCGCGATCGGGTCGCCCGTGCGTCGGTTTGCGAGGCGGGCGCCGCTTCTGCGTCACCCCCCGAGCGTAGGCCCGCAAGCGCGAAGAACCCCCGCCGCAAACACGACGGGGGTTCAGGGTTCCGGCAGCGACCTACTCTCCCAGGGGAATTGCCCCCAAGTACCATCGGCGCTGGCAGGCTTAACTTCCGTGTTCGGAATGGGAACGGGTGTGGCCCTGCCGCCATAACCACCGGAGATCTGTCGGTGCAGATTCCTGCACTGCGTACGGACGTGCCGTATGCAGCATTCTGCAAAGCGATGCACGCACAGCGCACGTACGTGAGGTGCGCTTCCTCGAGGCTGAGTACCGATACCAAGCCCTCGGCCGATTAGTACCGGTCTGCTGAACACATTGCTGTGCGTACACATCCGGCCTATCAACGTGGTTATCTGCCACGGGCCTTACCTGGTTGTACCAGTGGGAGATCTCATCTTGGAACAGGCTTCGCGCTTAGATGCTTTCAGCGCTTATCCCTTCCGCAGGTCGCCAACCAGCCGTGCTCCTGGCGGAACAACTGGCACACGAGAGCTGCGTCCATCCGGGTCCTCTCGTACTACGGACAGCTTTCCTCAAATCTCCTACGGCCACAGAGGATAGGGACCGAACTGTCTCACGACGTTCTAAACCCAGCTCGCGTACCGCTTTAATGGGCGAACAGCCCAACCCTTGGGACCTGCTTCAGCCCCGCCAACCAGTCTGAGGGAACCTTTGGGCGCCTCCGTTACCATTTGGGAGGCGACCGCCCCAGTCAAACTACCCGCCTGGCACTGTTCCCGAACCCGATCAGGGTCCTAGGTTAGAGTTCCGACATGAGCAGGGTCGTATTTCAAGGGTGACTCCACGCATGCTGGCGCACACGCTTCCTAGTCTCCGACCTATCCTACACAACACGTGCCACAACCCAATACCAAGTTATAGTAAAGGTCCACGGGGTCTTTCCGTCCTTCTGTAGCCAACGAGCATCTTTACTCGTACTTCAATTTCGCCGGGTCTGTGGTTGAGACAGTGGGAAAGTCGTTACGCCATTCGTGCAGGTCGGAACTTACCCGACAAGGAATTTCGCTACCTTAGGACCGTTATAGTTACGGCCGCCGTTTACCGGGGCTTAGGTTCACAGCTTCGCTCCGAAGAGCTAACCGTTCCCCGTAACCTTCCGGCACCGGGCAGGCGTCACAGCGTATACATGGTCTTACGACTTCGCACGCTGCTGTGTTTTTAGTAAACAGTCGCTTTCCCCTATTTTGTGCCACCCTCTCCGGCTCGGGCAGCTAGTGCCGTCACCATCGCAGGGTCATCCTTCTCCCGAAGTTACGGATGCAATTTGCCGAGTTCCTTAACCACAGTTCTCCCGTTCGCCTGAGTATGCTCTACCTGCCTACCTGTGTTGGTTTAGGTACGGGCACCACGTGAACTCGCTAGAGGCTTTTCTAGGCAGCATGGAATCAATGACTTCGCCTGTAGCGGCTCGGCATCGCGTCTCGGACTTTATGGGGCCCGGACTTACCTAGTCCCCGTCCTACTCGCTTACCCCAGGTCTACCATCGCCTGGGTTCACCTATCCTCCTGCGTCCCCTCATTGCTGTCCTCGGTGCGGTGGGTCGGTTCGTCGTTCCCCGAAGGGAGGACAGCCCCTTAGCAACCGCATTTTGGACTGGGCGCGCACGCGGTGGTACCGGAATATCAACCGGTTGTGCATCGACTACGCCTCTCGGCCTCGCCTTAGCTCCCGACTAACCCTGGGAGGACCAGCCTTCCCCAGGAACCCTTGGGCTTACGGCGGAGGGGATTCGCACCCCTCTCTCGCTACTCATGCCAGCATTCTCACTCGGACCCGCTCCACCGGCGCTCACGCTCCGGCTTCGCTGCAGGCACGACGCTCCCCTACCCCTCAAGCTCGCTCGAAAGCGAACTCAAAGGCGCGGCTTCGGCGGTGTATTTAGCCCCGTTACATTATCCGCGCAGGACCACTCGACCAGTGAGCTGTTACGCACTCTTTCAAGGGTGGCTGCTTCTAAGCCAACCTCCTGGCTGTCTGGGCAATCCCACATCGTTTGCCACTTAATACACACTTAGGGGCCTTAGCCGGCGCTCTGGGCTGTTTCCCTCTCGTCCAACGAAGCTCATCCCCCGTGGACTCACTGCCGCACTCTGGAGCCATGGCATTCGGAGTTTGACTGGGGTCGGTAAGCTTGTGGGCCCCCTAGCCCAATCAGTGCTCTACCTCCATGGCTGAACGTGCGACGCTGCACCAAAATGCATTTCGGGGAGAACCAGATATCACCGTGTTTGATTGGCCTTTCACCCCTATCCACAGGTCATCCGCCCAGTTTTCAACCTAGGTCGGTTCGGGCCTCCACGGAGTCTTACCTCCGCTTCACCCTGCCCATGGATAGATCACACGGCTTCGGGTCTACAGCATGCGACTGTGCGCCCTATTCGGACTCGCTTTCGCTCCGGCTTCCCATCACTGGTTAACCTTGCCACACACCGTAACTCGCTGGCTCATTCTTCAAAAGGCACGCTGTCGCGCTTGGACACAAGTGCCCAGTAGCGCTTCAACTGCTTGTAAACCAATGGTTGCAGGTACTATTTCACTCCCCTCCCGGGGTACTTTTCACCTTTCCCTCACGGTACTAGTTCGCTATCGGTCGCCGACACATATTTAGCCTTACGAGGTGGTCCTCGCAGATTCACGCCGGCCTTCACGGAACCGGCGCTACTCGGGAGCAATCCCAGGAGGCAAGCAGATTTCGCGTACGGGGCTGTCACCCTCTGCGGCCCGCCTTTCCTGTACGGTTCCGCTATCTGCCTGCTTTGTAACTCCTTGACCGATCTGGTGCTCGGTCGGGGATGTCCCACAACACCGATCCGGCAACGCCACCAGGCTTTACCACCGGATTCGGTTTAGGCTCTTCCCATTTCGCTCGCCGCTACTCCGGGAATCGCTGTTGCTTTCTTTTCCTCAGGGTACTGAGATGTTTCAATTCCCCTCGTTCCCTCTACCTGCCCTATAGATTCAGGCAGGAGTGACACCCGATAAAAGGTGCCGGGTTTCCCCATTCGGATATCCACGGATCAAAGCCTATTCGGCGGCTCCCCGTGGCTTATCGCAGCCTATCACGTCCTTCATCGGTGTTCGGCGCCAAGGCATTCACCATTGGCTCTTCGTAGCTTGGTATATCGATACTCAGTCTCGAAGAATCAAATCTCCTCTGCCACGGTCTCAAGTGTGACAGTCACAGAGGATTTTGATGCTCGTGCATCGCTATGCAGTTATCAGAGAGCCACGGCGTCAAGGCGCGACGCAGCGCTCCCTGGCAGCAGAACAGAGGACGAGCTGATTATTGCCAAATGGCTCTAGACAGCACCAGTGCTCCAACTGGGAATCTCCATCTGAGATCTGAGACCACGGTGGTCTCATTCTCGGAGGTGACTCCTTAGAAAGGAGGTGATCCAGCCGCACCTTCCGGTACGGCTACCTTGTTACGACTTCACCCCAATCGCTAACCCCACCTTCGACAGCTCCCTCCCTTGCGGGTTGGGCCACTGGCTTCGGGTGTTGCCAACTTTCGTGGTGTGACGGGCGGTGTGTACAAGGCCCGGGAACGTATTCACCCCGGCGTTGCTGATCCGGGATTACTAGCGACTCCGGCTTCATGGAGTCGAGTTGCAGACTCCAATCCGAACTGAGACCGGCTTTTTGGGATTCGCTTGACCTCACGGTTTCGCAGCCCTTTGTACCGGCCATTGTAGCATGTTTGCAGCCCTGGGCATAAGGGGCATGATGACTTGACGTCGTCCCCACCTTCCTCCGACTTGTCGCCGGCAGTCTCCCACGAGTCCCCGCCATTACGCGCTGGCAACATAGGACAAGGGTTGCGCTCGTTGCGGGACTTAACCCAACATCTCACGACACGAGCTGACGACAGCCATGCACCACCTGTGATGGGACCATAAGGAGGCCGCATCTCTGCGGCTGTCCCCAACATGTCAAACCCAGGTAAGGTTCTTCGCGTTGCCTCGAATTAAGCAACATGCTCCGCCGCTTGTGCGGGCCCCCGTCAATTCCTTTGAGTTTTAGCCTGGTATCTAATCCTGTTTGCTCCCCACGCTTTCGCTCCTCAGCGTCAGTACCGGCCCAGAGTGCTGCCTTCGCTATCGGTATTCCTCCTGATATCTGCGCATTTCACCGCTACACCAGGAATTCTACACTCCCCTACCGGACTCTAGTCATGGCAGTATCGAGTGGCGTCTCAGAGTTGAGCCCTGAGTTTTCACACCCGACTTACCAAACCGCCTACGAGCCCTTTACGCCCAATGAATCCGGACAACGCTTGCGCCCTACGTATTACCGCGGCTGCTGGCACGTAGTTGGCCGGCGCTTCTTCTGCAGGTACCGTCAATTTCGTCCCTGCTGAAAGGGGTTTACGACCCGAAGGCCTTCTTCCCCCACGCGGCGTCGCTGCGTCAGGCTTTCGCCCATTGCGCAATATTCCCTCCTGCTGCCTCCCGTAGGAGTCTGGGCCGTGTCTCAGTCCCAGTGTGGCTGATCGTCCTCTCAGACCAGCTACCCGTCGATGCCTTGGTGAGCCGTTACCTCACCAACAAGCTGATAGGCCGCGAGACCCTCCCGGAGCACCGGAGCGTTTCCTGAACACACCATGAGGTGCAGGCAGGGTATCGGGTATTAATCCAGGTTTCCCTGGGCTATTCCCATCTCCGGGGTAGGTTTCTCACGTGTTACTCACCCGTTCGCCACTTTCCCATTGAGACCGAAGTCTCGGGTTCGTTCGACTTGCATGGATGAAGCGCGCCGCCAGCGTTCGTCCTGAGCCAGGATCAAACTCTCCGTCGAGATCAAGCCCGCGATGTCGTGCGGCAGAGCCGCAATCGATCGCCGGCACGATCGAAGAGCCTGTGCCACGATCCGAGGGAAATCCCTCTTCCTGTGGCGACCGGCTGGAATTGGTGCACCGTCGCATGTGGGTTCGCACGAGGCGAGCCCGATGAGACGGCACGAACAAGTTGGTCCCCGGTCATGGGTTGACCGCGGACCGGCTGTGTGGTTCGACCAGCGGCTGGAATCCAGCAGCCGATCGCCCGCACTGGCGTTTTCGTCCTCTGTTCTGTTGTCAAGGAGCGCTGCTGAGGCGAATCCGCCGGCAGCTGACACTCGATCGGCGCCTACCGCTGCCCTCTGCAAAGGAGTGCTGCGGGTGACGCCGCCGGAGGTGTCGGACCCCTCTGGACGGCATTTCCGCCCCTGAGGGGGACGCATGAGACTACAGCGGCCGACCCACCTCCGCAACCATCCTCAGCAGCCGATTCGGCGCGATCGCACAGGATTCAGGGAGCAGTCGCGACGTGCCAGCGTTTCTTGCCGCGCCGCAGCAGCACATAGCGGCCATACAGCAGGTCGCGGGCCCCGACACGACGGTCGGGATCGCTGGTGCGGTCCCCGTTGATGTACACGCTGCCCTCGGCCAGCGCCCTGCGCGCCTCGCTGCGGCTCTGGGCCAATTCGGCATCGATCAGCACGTCCACTACCGGCGCATTAAGCACTCGCAGCGGGCGTGACGGCACTTCTGCAGCCACGAACGCCAGCGCCGAGGCAGGTACTTCGCTCAGCGGCGCGGTCCCGCCGAACAACACCTCGCTGGCACCAGCCGCGGCCGTGGCCGCTGCGTCGCCGTGCACGATGCGCGTGATCTCGGCGGCCAGTCGCCGCTGTCCGGTGCGCTGACCAGGGTCGGCCTCATGGGACGCAGCGATTTCGTTTGCTTCCTCCAACTCCAGGAAGGTGAGCTGGCGAAGCAGCCTGCCCACGTCGGCATCGTCGACACCGATCCATGCTTGGTAGAAGCGGTATGGACTCATGGCCTCCGCGCTGAGCCAGAGCGTCTCACCACCCGCCGTCTTGCCGTACTTGGTGCCGTCGGGGCGCACCAGCAATGGCCACGTCAGCGCATGTGCGGCACGTCCGAGTCGCCGCCGGATCAGGTCGATGCCGAGCACGATGTTGCCCCACTGGTCCGAGCCGCCGACCTGCAGCTCGCATTCGACGTTCTCGGCGAGCCACAGGTAGTCGTACGCCTGCAGCAGCATGTAGCTGAACTCGGTGTAGGACAGGCCGTCGCCGTCGTCGAGCCGGTTGCGAATCGACTCTTTGCCCACCATCTGCTGCACGGTGACGTGCTTGCCGACCTCGCGCAGGAAGTCGAGCACGCCCACACCGACGGTCCAAGCACGGTTGTCGAGCAGCCTCGCCGCATGGGGCCCGTCGTCAAAATCCAGGAACTGGCGCAGCTGCGGCACGATGCCTTCTAGGTTCGCCGCAAGCGCTTCGTCATCGAGCAAGTTGCGCTCGGCTGAGCGTTCGCTCGGGTCGCCGATCATGCCGGTCGCCCCGCCAGCAAGGGCGATCGGGCGGTGGCCGCCCAATTGCAGCCGGCGCAGCGTCAGCAGCCCCATGAGATTGCCCACGTGGAGACTGGCGGCCGTGGGGTCGAAACCGCAATAAACCGTGATTGGGCCGCTCTCCAGGCGCTTCGCGAGCGCCTGGCGGTCGGTGGTCTGATGAATCAGACCACGCGCATCGAGGTCAGCCAGGACATCCACTGGGCCATTTTGCCCGCAGCACAGCTGCGGCGCGACAGCCAGTCTGCCCGCAGCTCAGTTGCGGGGCGTCCAGCGGAAGAAGCGCACGGTGACCAGCACGCCGAACACGCCCCACGCCCCGAGGATCGCCCAGCGCCACGCCGGCAGCGGCACACCTTCGCTGAATGGGTCGAAGGTGCGTCCCAGCGCGACAGCCAGGTGCTTGATGGGGAAGACGTCGCCGATGAGAGTCATCCAGCGCGGCGCTCCCTCCGACGGAATGAACACGTCGGAGACGAAGTACAACGGCAGCACGCACATGTTCGTGATCGCCGGTGCCGCCTGCTCGCTGGGGCACACGCAGGTGATGGCGAGCCCCAAGGCCGAGAACGCCGCTGCGCCCACCCCGAGCGTGATGAGCAGGCTGGGCACAGCACCCGGCTGGACTTCAACGCTGTAGCCGAGCCAGCCGATGCCGATCACGAGCGCCGTCATGATTGCGGTCAGCACCAGGGATGCGGCGACCTGCCCGCCCACATAGACCCACGGCGGCAGCGGCGTCGCCCGCATGGCCTTGAGCACGCCGCTCTCGCGCCTGATGACCGTGACGATGGCGGCGTTCATGAAGTTCGCCGAGACCAACGCCAGCGCCAGGATCCCGGGGACGTACACGGTTGCGACGCGCGCTCCGGTCGAGCTGATGATCTCGTTGCCGAAGATCGAGGTGAAGATCACCAGGAAAATGATCGGCAGGACCACTGTGAAGAAGGTGGCTGCCGGGCTGCGCCGGAAGCCCAGCAAGTTGAATCGGGCCTCGCTGCGCAGCTGCCCCAGGCGGGTCATGAACCGTCTCCCGAGGATGTGTCTCCAGTCAGTGCCAGGTACGTGTCCTCCAGCGTCGACGGCTGAACAGCCAGTGAGTCGAGCCGGGTCCCGACCGCCTCGGCGGTAACGAGCAGTTCGCGCACTACTCCGCCAACATCGCGCGTGACGAGCGCAGGCCGTTCCCACGCATCTTGACTGCGGAGCAGGTCTCGCAGCCGATCAGGCAGCGCCTCGGTGCTCAGCTCTGCGGCATCCCAGCTGATGTGCGATGGCATGGCGACTTGTGCCGCCAGTTCGGGGGCAGTGCCATCGGCCACGATGCGACCCCGTGAGATCACGGCGATCCGGTCCGCCAGGCGGTCGGCCTCATCCATGTAGTGGGTGGTCAGCAGCACGGTCACGCCCAGCGACCGCAAACCGTCGATGGTCTGCCACGCCTCGCGGCGAGCAGCAGGGTCGAAACCGGTTGTCGGCTCGTCCAGGAACACAAGCTCGGGATCGCCCACGAGGGCGAGCGCTACGGCCAGGCGCTGTTGCTGCCCGCCCGACAACCGGCGAGTCCGAGTTCCAGCCGCCTCGGCAAGCCCGACAAGCTCCAATACCTCGGCGGTCGGCCGAGGTGATCGGTAGTACGCCGACCACATCGTCACGATCTCCGCAGCGGTGAAGTCGCCCTCGTGCTTGGCTCCCTGCAGGACTACCCCGATGCGCTCTCTCCAGTCGGCGGTGGCCTCCGCCGGATCGACGCCCAGCACGTGCACGTCCCCAGATGTTCGGGTGCGGAGGCCTTCGAGTATCTCGACGGTCGTGGTCTTGCCGGCCCCGTTGGGACCCAGGAAGGCCACGACCTCGCCGGTCCTGACCGACAGGTCGACGCCGGTCACCGCCTCGACTTCCCCGTATCGCTTGTGAAGCCCGGTGACCTCGATGGCGAGACGCGCTTCGGCGGTCATTCGGCGTAGTGCTCGGGATGGATGACCTGTGGCCGCACCGCCGCTGCGTACAGCAAGACTCCCAGCGGACCGCTGTAGATGATCAGCAGGACCCAGTGCCAACGACGCTTGCCGGCCAGCTCAAACCGATCGCGACCCAATCGCAGGACATCGACGATGCCGCCGGCCATGATCAGCGCCGCCATGACGGCTGCGACGATCAGCACAGTGCCGAAGTCCACCGGGTCACGCTACCGGTGCTGTCGCGTGCGGTTGAGGGTGGGCGAACCGGTCATCCGCCCAGTGATGTCACGGCGTCCGCGATGTAGAACCCGGCACCGGCGATGCCTGCGACCAGGAAGCCGATTCCTGCTGTCCAGAACGTGCCATTGAACAGCAGCCGTCCGCCGGCAGCCAAGACCACGGTGACAGCGATCACCGGCAGCACCGAGCCCGGCAGGAAGGTGACGGCGATCCAGCCCAGCACCAAACCGCACAGCAGCAGGACGATGTTCTCTACCAGCAGCAGCACCTGATGCACGTAGCCACCGTACGCGCCAGCAGCAACGCGCCTACTCGTCGCAGCGTTGCCCCAAGGTGTGGGCGAGGTTGAAGCCGTATCGGGCCAGACGGCGCGTGCTGGCGTCGAGTCCCAGCTCGGGCTCGGTGAGTTCGTCGTACCTGATCCACCTCAGCTCTTCGGACTCGTGGTTGCCGCGCGTCGCGGCATGGCGTGGTGCACGAACAAGGAAGCGCACGTCGAAGTGAAGATGATCGGGCTCGCTGCGCTTGCGGCTGACAAACAGGTGCACATCAATGTCCACGGGCTCGGTCCAGATCTCCAGGCCGTCGATGCCGGTCTCCTCGGTGGCCTCCCGCAGAGCGACACCCGCGAGTGAACCCTCGCCATCGGCATGACCGCCCGGCTGTAGCCAGCGACCGATCTTGCGGTGCAGCAGCACCAACCCCTGCGTTGCGTCGTGGTTCACCACCCACGCCGATGCCGTCAGGTGTCCGGCCTCGCACGAGCGATGGAGCGCATCGGGATGACGGGCGGCGAAGCCGATCAATCGTCGCCGGTGCTGAGCTTGGACGCGATCTTGAGGCTCAAATCGCTCCACGGCCTCAAGTGCCACGGCGAGGCCAGCTTCCGCATCTGATGAACCAAGCTGCCCCGCCGCCGGGGCAGCCGCGTGCCAACACGGCTCTCGAGTGCCGATGTGGCGTGCCGGCAAACGGTTGCCCCGCAATGTCACGGTTTGCTCACGTGCGAGTTGCCGGCGACATACCAGCGCCAAGGCACGTCGGTGCCGCGGCTGATGCCGATGCGAGCTGTGCTCACAGTGTCCGCCGCAGTCCAGCCGTCGTCGCGGATGGTGAGTCCGCCGTCGGTCGTGAGGTCGCAGCCGTCGTGGGCACCATCTATGCCGAATGCCTGAGTGAGCTTGCCGGGGCCCGAGCACAAGTCCCTGCCGCCGACCGAACCTGCCGTGCGACTCCGCCGCGCCGCCATGGAATCAGTGCCGTGCACCGGTTCGAGTGCTCGCAGCAGGACCGCGTCGCCGACACCGGCCGGCGCACAGACTGCGTTCGCGCACCAGTGCATGCCGTAGATCAGGTACACGTACAGGCGTCCTGGCGGCCCGAACATGGAGGCGTTGCGAGCCGTCGGGCCGCCACGCGAATGTGCCGCAGGATCGCCGTCGCCGCAATATGCCTCGACCTCCACGATGCGGCCCGTGCGCAGTGTTCCCTCTGTGCGGCCGGGATCGTGCACCAGCAGCTTGCCGATCAGGTCGGGAGCAACTTCAGTTGCCCGGCGCTCGTAGAACGCCTGCGGCAGCGGGTCGCCCGCTGGCACCGTCAACGCCCGGCTTGGGCGTCGCCGGCCGCGGCGAGCGCAGCGTCGAGACGCTCGAGTTGTACGGCCACGGCATCGGGACCACCCGCTCCAGGCGTCGAACGGCTGAGGTACGCCGCTCCGGGCGCGAGCAGGCGGGCAGCCTCCGGCCCGAGATCCGGGTGTGTGGTCACCAGTTCCGTCAGGCGATGGGGGCGCGAGGAGACATCGGGCTCGTCCAGCGCTCGACGCACGAGCCCGGCAATAACGCCATGCGCGTCGCGGAAGGGCATGCCGCGGGCCACCAGCCATTCGGCCAAGTCAGTCGCGGCCGCAAAGGGGTCGTCGGCGCCTGCCGCCATGGCCTGTGCATGGAATTCGACGGTCTGCATCAGGCCGTCGAGCGCCAAGACGACCAATCGCACAGTGTCGATTGAGTCGAACAGCGGTTCCTTGTCTTCTTGAAGGTCTTTGTTGTACGCGAGCGGAAGCCCCTTGAGCGTCGCCAGCAGACCCGCCAGGTAACCGATCAGCCGTCCGGCCTTGCCGCGTGCCAGTTCCGCGACATCGGGGTTCTTCTTCTGCGGCATCATCGACGATCCAGTGGCGAAGGCATCGTCGAGCACGACAAACCCGAACTCGGCGCTCGACCACAGCACCAGCTCCTCGCCCAGGCGAGACAGGTGAATCCCCGACATCGCCAACGCGAACAGGGTGTCGGCGACATAGTCGCGATCGCTGACGGCGTCGAGCGAATTCTCGAAGACCGCTGCGAATCCCAGTTCGGCAGCGGTGGCCGAAGGATCCAGCGGCAGCGTCGAGCCTGCGAGCGCGCCGGCGCCGAGCGGCGAGACATCCGTGCGGCGCCTGGCGTCGCCGAGGCGCTCGACATCTCGGAGCAACGCCCACGCGTGCGCGGCCAGGTGATGCGCGAGCCCCACCGGCTGCGCCTGCTGCAGGTGCGTGTAACCAGGCAGTCGCATGCCTGCGCTCTGCGCTTCTCGCGCCCTGGCGGCGAGCGTGCGCGCCAGACCCAGCAGCAGCCCGGTCAGCTCGTCGATCGCACGGCGAGTCCACAGGCGCAAATCGGTCGCGACCTGGTCGTTGCGACTGCGACCGGTGTGCATCTTGGCCGCGGCTCCGCAGAGCTCGGTTGCGCGGCGCTCGACTGCGGTGTGAATGTCCTCGTCGGTCGGAGCCCAGAACATGCGGCCCTCGGCGATCTCGATTTCCACCTCGTCGAGTGCCGCCACGATGTCGTCACGCTCGCCGTCGGTCAGCAGACCCACGGCGGCCAGCATCGACACGTGAGCCCGAGATACAGCGATGTCCTCGGCGAACATGCGCTGGTCGAACCCGAGCGAGTCGTTGAGCGCCGCTAGGGCATCCGCGGGCGCGCCAGTGAACCGGCCCTGCCACAGGGTGGCGGGGCCGGTCCGGGACGGGCCGATCGGTGGCGGGGGCGTGTCGTCGGCAGGAGTGCCGTGAGCAGGTGTGTCGTCAGCAAACACGGGACAGCACAGTCACAAGTCGGCCAGATCTCGGCAGTGCTCGGCAACCGCCGGGCCGCCGAATTCCTCGGTGGCCACGATGAACAGCGTGTCGTCTCCCGCCACGGTGCCGACCACGCCGTCAACCGCACTGCGGTCGATCGCCGAGGCAACGACGTGCGCTGATCCCGGCGGCGTGCGCAGCACCACGATGTTCTGCGAGGAGCGCACGTCGAGCACCCAGTCCGAGAACACTCGGCGCAGGGTGTTGGGCGGCAGCGCCTCAGGTGCGTCGGCTTCGGGCACCGCGTACACGGTGCGCCCTGCGGTGCGCATCTTGGCGACGCCCAGCTCGTCGAGATCGCGGCAGACGGTCGCTTGGGTGACCTCCACCGAGCGCTCCGCCAGCAGGCCGACTAGCTGCGCCTGGCTGTTGATCTCGTGGCTGGCCAGCAGCTCGCGAATGAGATGTTGGCGCTGCGCCTTAGTGCTCATGATGCTGCTCCCGCCGACGCCGCTCCATGCAGCGCTGATCCGGCCGACGCTGCTCCATGCAGCGCTGTACCCGCCAGGAAGGCCAGCAGGCCCCGCGCAGCATGCATCCGGTTCTCGGCCTGCTGCCAGATGCGGCTGGCCGGACCGTCGATGACCTCTGCAGCCACTTCTTCGCCCCGATGCGCCGGCAGGTCATGCAAGAAGATGGCACCGTCGGCAGCGAGCGACATCAGCTCCGGCGTGACTTGGTACGGACCGAATGCAGCCAGGCGCTCGGCCTGCTCGTCTTCCTGGCCCATCGAGGTCCACACATCGGTGTAGACGACATCGGCGCCCGCCGCTGCCGCAGCGGGGTCGTCCGTGACGGTGCACTCGCCGCCCAGTGCCGCTATGCGATCCAGCGTCGCCCCTGACGGCCCGTAGCCGTCTGGCACCGCGAGCGTGCTCGGGATGCCGAGCATGGCGCAGCCGATGGCCAGTGATCGCCACACGTTGTTGGCGTCGCCCACGAATGCGACGCGCTCGATGCGGTCCAGACCGATGCACTGCGAGACGGTGAGCAGGTCTGCCAAGGCCTGGCACGGGTGCGCATCGTCGGAAAGCAGATTGATGACCGGTGCCACCGCGCAGGCCGCCATGCGCTCAAGGAGGTTGTGCCGGAAGACGCGCACGGCGATTATGTCGTGGAAGCAGGCAAGCGTCCGCGCGATGTCTTCCGCCGTCTCGCGAACGTCCATGCCCACTTCTTCGGGACGGATGTAGACGGGATGCCCACCGAGCTGGTGGACCGCCATCTCCATCGAGTTGCGTGTGCGGTTCGACGGCTTCTCGAACACCAATGCAACGCCGCTGCCCTGCAGGACTGGCGGCGCCGCTTCCGGGGCGCGCGACGACATGTCGAGCACCCACTGCAGCTCGTCGGCCGACAGATCATCGACTTCCAGGAAGTGGCGCATCAGCCCAGCTTCCCGTTGCTGGCGAGCACGCTTGCGAAGATTGCGAGGCCCTCGTCGATCTGCTCGCTGGACACCACGAGCGGCGGCGCGAAACGCACGGCCGTCGGCGTGATCCCGTTGATCACGAGGCCGGCTTCGAGACACGCAGCAGCGACTTCGGGACCGCTGCGACCGGCGGCATCGGTATCGAGCTCGGCCGCAATGAGCAGGCCGAGGCCGCGAGTGTCGACAACGCCGGGAACGCCCATGAGCTTGCCGGCGAGCTCCTCGCCACGGGCAGCAGCCACCGCTGGCGCACCGATCGCCTCCATAGTGCGCAGCACTGCGCGCGCAGCGCTCGCGGCCAGCGGCTGCCCGCCAAAGGTGGTCGCGTGATCGCCCGGCTGGAACGCGGCGGCGACCTCGCGACGCGCCCAAACTGCACCGATCGGCACACCGTTGCCCAGCGCCTTGGCCATGGTCACGATGTCAGGTCGAACAGCGCCGGTCGGTCCTCCGGCCGGGTCGAAGTGGTGGTGCCAGGCAAACCACTCGCCCGTGCGCGCCAAGCCGGTCTGCACCTCGTCGACGATGAACACCATGCCGCGCTCGTCGCAGATCTCACGGACGCGATGCAAGTAGGCGCTGTCGGCGACGTTCACGCCGCCCTCGCCCTGGACAACCTCAAGCAGCACCGCACAGCAGCTGGGATCCAGCGCCGCCTCCAGTGCTTCCGCGTCGTTGTAGGGCACGTGACGAAAACCCTCGGGCAGCGGTTGGAAGGTCTCGTGCTTCTCGGGCTGTCCTGTGGCGTGCAGGGTTGCCAGCGTGCGCCCATGGAACGAACGCAGCGCACTGACCACGACGTAGCAGCCGCGGCCGCCGTGCTTGCGCGCCAGCTTGATCGCCCCCTCGAGCGACTCGGCGCCGCTGTTGCAGAAGAAAACCTGCCCGCCGCCGCCCTGCAGCCGGTCGATGGTCTGGGCAACCTCGACCTGCGGTTCGGTGCCGAACAGATTCGACACGTGCAGCAGCGTGCGCGCCTGCTCATTGAGCGCGTCGGCGACCGCAGGGTGGGAGTGGCCGAGCGACGTCACCGCCAGTCCCGCCAGGAAGTCCAGGTAGCGCTTGCCGTCGCGGTCGTACAGCTCGCAACCGCTGCCGCGTACGAACTGGACCGGTGGCGGCCCGTAGGTCGGCATGAGCGGGCAGTGCCCCAGCTCTGCGGCACCCATGGCCGCCGCGTGGGGCGACAGCCCGTTCGTTGCACCTGTTGCCGTGGTTGTCTGTGTCATGAGATCGTGGCTCGCTCTCTGCGTTTCGGGTACTTAGGTTTGGGGCTACTCAGCGGTCAGGGCTAGTGGCCGGTTTGCAGGGCTGTCGGCCGGTCGCGGGTGATCATCGTTCCGACACCGGCATCGGTGAACAGCTCGACGAGCACAACGTGCGGAACGCGGCCATCGAGCAGGTGTGCGCTGTTGACGCCATTGCGCACGGCGCTGATGCAGGCTTCGATCTTGGGGATCATCCCGCCTGCGATCGTGCCGCTGGCCAGCCGGGCAGCCAGCGAGTCGGCCGTCGTCCGCTGCACGAGTGAATCCGGGTTGTCGACATCGTCGAGCAGTCCCGCCACGTCGGTGAGGTACACGACCTTCTCGGCTTCGAGAGCCGCGGCCACCGCGCCGGCCACCGTGTCCGCGTTGATGTTGTATGCCTGCCCCTTGGCATCGGCGCCGATCGTGGAGATCACCGGGATCAACCCCTCGGCGAGCAGGCGCTCCAGCAGGTCGGTGTTCACATCGGTGACCTCGCCCACGAATCCCAGATCAGGGTTCCGGGCGGTGGCGGTAATGACCCGGCCGTCCTCGCCGGAGATGCCCACGGCCAGCGGCCCGTGCACGTTGATGGCGCCGACGATGTCGCGGTTGACCTTGCCGACCAGCACCATGCGTGCGATATCCAGCGTTTCCGCGTCAGTGACCCTCAATCCGTCGCGGAACTCCGAGGTCTTGCCGAGGCGCGCCATGAGATCGCCGATTTGCGGGCCGCCGCCGTGAACGACGACCGGCGCCAAGCCGATCTGGCGCAGCAGCACCATGTCGGCGGCGAAGCCGTCAGTGAGCGCAGTGTCGACCATCGCATTGCCGCCGAACTTGACAACCACCACCTTGCCCCGCCATCGGCTGATGTACGGCAGCATCTCGACGAGCAACTCGGCACGCTCGACCTGCTGGGCGTGAAGGTCGTCCTCCGGCCGAGCTGGCTCCGGATGATCGCCTCCGGCGGGCTGGGCCTGATCCCGATGATCGCCGCCGGCAATCATGGCATCAGTCCTGTCGTCGGCAGGCCGGCTGTCTCGGGGAGTCCGAGTGCGATGTTGGCGCACTGCACCGCCCCGCCGGACGCACCCTTGACCAGGTTGTCGATTGCGCTGAGCACGACCAGCCAGCCAGTTCGGGGATCCACCCTGGCACTCAGATGGCATGTGTTCGCACCGAGCGTTGCCTTGGTATGGGGGGCGTCACGATGCACCACCACGAACGGCTCGTCCGCATAGAAATCTGCCAGCACGCCGAGCGCGTCATCGGTCGACAGACCTTCTGACGGTCGGGCGTAGCAGGTCGCCAGAATGCCGCGCACCATCGGCGCCAAGTGCGGCGTGAACAGCACCTGGCATCCGGTTGCCTGCTCGATCTCCGGCGTGTGACGGTGGTCCAGCAAGCCATAGGCCACGAAGTCTTCGTCGACGCTGGAGAACGTCGTGTTGGGCTTGGGCGCCCGGCCCGCGCCGCTGACCCCTGACGCGGCATCGATCACGACCCCGCTCGTCGAGATGTGGCCGCCGCGGGCGAACGGCGCCAAGGCCAAGGCAGCAGCCGTTGGGTAGCACCCCGGCACGGCGACGCCCGCGGCGCCGCGCAGTGCCTCACGGCCGAGCTCGGGAAGCCCGTAGGGCAATTCGCCCAGCAGCTCCGGCATCGGATGTGCTGCGCCGTACCACTGCGGGTACAGCTCCGGGTCGGTCAGCCGGAAGTCCGAACCCAGGTCGACCACGCAGCCGACACGCTTGTACAGGTCGGCAACGACAGGCGCGCTAGCCATGTGCGGCAGGCCCAGGAACACCACGTCGAGCCCGACGAAGATCTCGGGGTCGTATGCGCAGTAGCGAAGATCGCCGTAGTCGGCCGCCAAGCTGGGGTACAGGTCGCGGACCGCAGCACCCGCCTGCGTGTCGCCGGTGACGGCGACCACGTCAAACGACGGGTGAGCTGCCGCCAGTCGCAGCAGCTCCGCGCCGGTGTAGCCGGACGCGCCCACGATGCCGACACGCACCTGCGCGGCCGGCCCTGTGTCCATGCGCACCGGCGAGGCCGGTGCGGAATCGGTGTTCATGGCGGCGTGCCTATCTCTCAGATCGATGCCCACTGTAGCAGGTTCACCGCCCGAATATGCATTGTATTGCAAAATTATTCATTTCAAATGAATCCACGAGGCGCGCGGTCTCCGTTCGCCACAGCGCCGGTAAACTGCTCGCTTCCAGGGCCAACGACGTCCCTACAGCCGCCGGGTTCCGACATGGGAATCCAATCAGCCCACCGGGACGTCGCCGATGCACATCAATGACACTGCGGCCGCTGACACGGCGACTGCGCCACGTGCCGAAGATCGTCCTGCGATACGCACCGGCCCCTTCTCGACGCCGCCACCCGCACAAGGCCTCTACGACCCTGCCTTCGAGCATGACGCGTGCGGCGTGGGCTTCGTGGCCGACATGTCCGGAGTACCGAGCCGCGCGGTCATCGATCAGGCACTGCAGTGCCTAGTCAACCTCGACCATCGCAGCGCCACGGGCGCCGAGGCCAACGTCGGCGACGGCATCGGCATCACCATCGGGGTGCCCGACCGGTTCCTGCGCGAGGTTTGCGACTTCGAGCTCCCGCCAGCCGGTCGCTATGCGGTCGGCACGGCGTTCCTGCCCCGCGCCGATCCCGACGCGGCCGCTGCGTCGATCGAAGCGATCATGGTCGACGAAGGTCTCGAGGTGCTCGGCTGGCGCGACGTCCCCACCGATCCTTCCTCGCTGGGCAAATTCGCCACCGATCCCATGCCGGTGTTCCGGATGCTGTTCGTGGCCACCCCGACCGCCAATTCGCGCGGCTTGCTCGAAGGGCTGGCGCTCGAACGGCAGGTGTACATCGCCCGTAAGCGCACCGAGCACGAGATCGATCCCCCGCCCTACTTCCCGTCGCTGTCGTGCCGGACCCTCATCTACAAGGGAATGCTGACCTGCAGCCAGTTCGCAGAGTTCTATCCCGACCTGGGTGACCCCCGCATGGAGTCAACGCTCGCCCTGCTGCACTCGCGCTTCAGCACGAACACGTTCCCCTCGTGGCCGCTCGCGCACCCGTATCGCATGCTCGCCCACAATGGCGAAATCAACACCGTCATGGGCAATCGCAACTGGATGCGTGCGCGCGAGGGCACGCTGTCGACCCCGGTGTTCGCTGACCCTGATGGACGCAACCAGCTTGAGCGCACCTACCCGGTCTGCACGCCGGGCGCGTCGGACACCGCCAGCTTCGATGAAGTCCTCGAACTGCTCCATCTCGGCGGGCGGAGTCTCCCCCATGCCGTGCTGATGATGATCCCCGAGGCATGGGAGAACCATGCCCGCATGCCCCAGGACAAGCACGACTTCTACGAATTCCACGCCTCGTTGATGGAACCGTGGGACGGTCCGGCCAGCATCGCCTTCACCGACGGCACCGTCGTGGGCGCAGTGCTCGACAGGAATGGATTGCGGCCCTCCCGCTATTGGGTCACCGCCGACGGCCTGGTTGTGATGGCGTCCGAGGTCGGCGTCGCTGACATCGATCAAACCCGCATCATCCGCAAGGGTCGCCTACAGCCGGGACGCATGTTCCTGGTGGACACCTCGCAGGGCCGCATCGTGGGCGACGACGAGATCAAGCATGACCTCGTGAGCGCGGAGCCGTATGGCGATTGGCTCGCCGATGGGCTGGCACACCTGGAGGACCTGCCGCCGCGCTTCAGCCTGACTCCTCAGCATTCCTCGGTGACGCTGCGCCAGCGCACTTTCGGCTACACCACCGAGGAACTGCGGATTCTGGTGGCACCCATGGCTCGCGCCGGCATCGAGCCGATCGGGTCGATGGGCACCGATACGCCGATCGCCGTGCTGTCGAAGCGGCCCAGACTGCTGTTCGACTACTTCAGCCAGCTGTTCGCGCAGGTCACCAATCCACCGCTGGATGCGATCCGTGAGGAACTGGTGACCTCCACCAAGGCCAAGATCGGCCCGGAAGGCAACCTGCTGCAGCCCGGCCCGGATTCGTGCCGTCAGATCGTGCTGCCCTACCCGATCCTGTCGAACGAGGATCTCGCCAAGATCGCCTACATCGACGAGGACATGCAGCAAGCGCCCGTGCAGGCCAATGGCGCGGCATCGGACAGTGCAGCCCAGCCCGATGTCGATGCCGGCCGCTTCCGACCGTTCGCGGTCGATGGGCTGTACCCCGTGGTCGAGGGCGGTGCGGGCATGGAACGGGCACTTGCGAACGTGTGCGAACAGGTCGACGAAGCCATCGCCGGCGGCTCCCGGATCATCATCCTGTCTGACCGCTACAGCGACGAGCAGCACGCGCCGATTCCCTCGCTGCTGCTGACGGGCGCCGTGCACCATCACTTGGTACGCAACAAGACCCGCACCATGGTGGGCCTCGTGACCGAATGCGGCGATGCACGCGAGGTGCACCACATGGCTTTGCTGCTGGGTTACGGAGCGAGCGCCGTCAACCCGTACCTGGCCTTCGAGTCGATCGATGACATGGTGCGCAGCGGCGTCATCACCGAGGTCGACGAGCGCACCGCAAAGCGCAACTACATCAAGGCATGCACCAAAGGAGTGCTCAAGGTGATGTCCAAGATGGGCATCTCAACGGTGGCCAGCTACACCGGGGCGCAGGTGTTCGAAGCCGTGGGCCTCGGAGCGGATCTCATCGATCGCTACTTCAGCGGGACGACATCGAAGCTCGACGGCGTGGGTCTCGACGTGCTCGCCGCCGAGGTCGCTGAGCGCCACCGGTTCGCGTACCTCGACAACCCCACCGAGGCCGCGCACCGCGATCTGTGGGCGGGCGGCGAGTACCAGTGGCGGCGCGAGGGCGAGTACCACCTGTTCAACCCCGAGACCGTCTACAAGCTGCAGCACTCCACGCGCGCCGGCCGCTACGAGATCTTCAAGGAGTACACGCAGCTGGTGGATGATCAGTCCACCGAGCTGGCGACATTGCGGGGCCTCTTCGAACTGCGTCCGGCACCCGGCGGACCGATCCCGATCGACGAGGTCGAACCGGTTGCTGAGATCGTGAAGCGGTTCTCCACTGGAGCGATGAGCTACGGCTCGATCTCGGCGGAAGCACACGAGACGCTGGCCATCGCCATGAACCGCATCGGCGGCAAGTCCAACACCGGCGAGGGCGGCGAGGACCCCGAGCGCTACGTGCCGGACCCCAACGGCGATCTGCGGCGCTCTGCCATCAAGCAGGTGGCCTCAGGACGCTTCGGCGTGACCTCGGAGTACCTCACCAACGCCGACGATCTGCAGATCAAGATGGCCCAGGGCGCCAAGCCCGGCGAGGGCGGCCAGCTTCCGGGGCCCAAGGTCTGGCCGTGGATCGCCAAGACCCGCCACTCGACGCCCGGTGTCGGGCTCATCAGCCCGCCGCCCCACCACGACATCTACTCGATCGAGGACCTCAAGCAGCTCATCCACGATCTCAAGAACTCCAACCCTGCCGCACGCGTCCACGTGAAGCTGGTGGCCGAAGTGGGCGTGGGCACGGTGGCCGCCGGCGTGTCGAAGGCGAAGGCCGATGTGGTGCTGATCTCCGGCCACGACGGCGGCACCGGGGCGTCGCCGCTGACGTCGCTGAAGCACGCGGGCGCGCCGTGGGAGCTCGGCCTTGCCGAGACGCAGCAGACACTGCTGCTGAACGGGCTGCGGGACCGCATCGTGGTGCAGACCGACGGGCAGTTGAAGACCGGCCGCGACGTGATCGTGGCGGCACTGCTGGGCGCCGAGGAATACGGCTTCGCCACCGCGCCGCTGGTGGTCTCGGGCTGCATCATGATGCGCGTCTGCCATCTCGACACATGCCCCGTGGGAGTTGCCACTCAGAACCGCGAGCTGCGCAAGCGTTTCGGCGGCCGGCCCGAATTCGTCGTGAACTATTTCGAGTACATCGCCCAGGAGGTCCGCGAGTACCTGGCAATGCTGGGCCTCCGATCGCTGCCGGAGGCCATCGGGCGGGTGGACCGGCTCGACACGACCGCGGCGGTTGCCCATTGGAAGGCGCACGGGCTGAACCTGTCACCGATCCTGGCGGAGCCCGAGACACCATGGCCACAGGATCGCTACTGCTCCCAGAGTCAGGACCACGGCTTGGAGCAGGCGCTTGACCAGCAGCTCATCGAGTTGGCGGCACCCGCAATCCGGCGCCGTGAACTGGTGCGGGCAGAGCTGCCGATCAGCAACGTGAACCGGACCGTCGGCACCATGCTCGGTCACCGCATCACCGCCGCCCACGGCGGCGACGGCCTGCCCGACGACACGGTCGATTTCACGTTCAACGGGTCGGCCGGACAGAGCTTCGGCGCATTCGTGCCGCGTGGTCTCACGATGCGGCTCTACGGCGACGCCAACGACTACCTCGGCAAGGGGCTGTCGGGCGGGCGCTTGGTGGTACGACCCTCGAGGGACACGCACCCGAGTTTTGTGGCCGAGGACAACATCATTGCCGGGAACGTCATCCTGTACGGCGCAACCGGCGGCGAGGCGTACATCCGCGGAACGGTCGGCGAACGCTTCTGCGTGCGCAACTCCGGAGCGACCGCCGTCGTGGAAGGGGTGGGCGACCACGCCTGCGAGTACATGACGGGCGGCATGGTGGTGGTGCTCGGCGCCGTCGGTCGCAACTTCGGCGCGGGTATGTCCGGCGGGGCGGCATTCGTGTACGACCCCGACGACGTCTTCTGGCGGAACCTGAACGCCGAGATGGTCGACCTCGAACCCCAGCTCGACGATGCCGACGCCGAGACGGTTCGCGCAGTGCTGCGCCATCACCTCGCCGAGACCGATTCGGCTCCGGCGGGACGCATCTTGGGTCGCTGGCACAGCGAGGTGCGCAGCTTCCGCAAAGTGATGCCGAAGGACTACCGGCGCGTGCTCGAAGCGCGGGCAGCGGCAGCCGAGCTCGGCCAAGACCCCGACGAGGCAGTCATGGCGGCTGCGCATGGCTGAGAACCGCGTCCGCTCGCTCGGCGCAGCCGCCTCGAAAGCAAGCACTGAGGCTGCGCATGGGTGATATCCGAGGATTCATGCGGCACGACCGGGAGCTGCCGACCCGGCGCCCGGTACCGGTGCGCCTGCGCGATTGGCGTGAGGTCTACGAGCCATTCGCCGACGAAGACTTGCGCACCCAGGCCAGTCGCTGCATGGACTGCGGCGTGCCGTTCTGCAACTCGGGCTGCCCGCTGGGCAACATCATCCCTGACTGGAACGATCTCGTGTACCGCGATCGCTGGCATGACGCGATCGAGCGACTGCACGCCACCAACAACTTCCCTGAGTTCACCGGCCGGCTCTGCCCGGCGCCGTGCGAGGGCGCGTGCGTGCTGGGCATCAACGCCGACCCGGTCACCATCAAGCAGGTCGAGGTCGCGATCATCGACAAGGCCTTCGAGATGGGCTGGGTCCGGCCTGAACTGCCCTCCGTGCGCACTGGCCGCAGCGTGGCTGTGGTGGGTTCAGGGCCTGCCGGTCTGGCTGCGGCGCAACAACTGACCCGTGCCGGCCACGACGTCACAGTGTTCGAGCGTGCCGATCGGCTCGGCGGCTTGCTCCGGTACGGGATCCCCGAGTTCAAGATGGAAAAGCGCCACATCGAGCGGCGGCTCGACCAGATGAGCGCCGAGGGTACGAAGTTCCGCACGGGCGTCGAGGTCGGTGTGGACATCGGCGTGGCAGATCTGCAGGCCGATTTCGACGCACTGGTACTGGCCGGTGGCGCAACGGCGTGGCGCGATCTGCCGATCCCCGGTCGAGAGCTCGACGGCATCCACCAGGCGATGGAGTACCTGCCGTGGGCCAACAAGGCCCAAGAAGGAGACCTCGACCCGGCCGACGTGCCGATCAACGCAACGGGCAAGCGCGTGGTGATCATCGGCGGCGGCGATACCGGTGCGGACTGCCTGGGCACCGCACACCGCCAAGGCGCCGCGTCGGTGCATCAATTCGAGATCTTGCCGCGGCCGCCCGACGAGCGGGACTCCGCCAACCCTTGGCCGACCTACCCGATGATCTACCGGACATCCTCGGCGCACGAGGAAGGCGGCAACCGCGTCTACTCGGTGAACACCGAAGAGTTCTTGAGCGACGACACCGGTGCGGTGCGAGCGCTGCGGGCACACGAGGTGGTGTTCAGCGACGGCCGGTTCGCCAAGGTCGAAGGCACCGAGTTCGAGCTCGAGTGCGAGCTGGTGTTGCTGGCCATGGGATTCCTCGGGCCGCAGCAGGAGGGCTTGCTGGCTCAGCTCGGCGTGGAGACCGATGCGCGCTCCAACGTCGTGCGCGACGACCGCTACCACACGAGCGTCGACGGTGTCTGGGTGTGCGGCGACATGGGCCGAGGGCAGAGCCTCATCGTGTGGGCAATAGCCGAGGGCAGAGCGTGCGCCGCGGCAGTCGACGAGGCCCTCATGGGTCATACGGCACTCCCGTACCCGCTACCCCCTTCCGCGCGCCCGCTCAACTGAGCGACGGAGGTGACAGCGGTGAGCACGAGCCAGTACCCGGTGAACGGCGAGCGTCTGTGGGAGACGCTCCATTCCCTGGCAGAGATCGGCGCTACTGCCGCTGGCGGTGTCGCCCGGGTGGCGCTGACCGACGAGGACCGGGCGGGGCGCGACCAGTTCGTGGCATGGGTGCAGAAGCTGGGCTGCACGGTCCATGTCGACCAGATGGGCAACTTGTTCGCACGCCGCGAGGGCACCGATTCGCAGCGGGCACCGGTGGTGGTCGGCAGCCACCTCGACAGCCAGCCCACGGGCGGCAAGTACGACGGCGCCTACGGCGTGATGGTGGGCCTCGAGGTGCTACGGGTGCTCCACGACCATGACATCAGCACTGCGGCACCCGTCGAGGTGGTCTCGTGGACCAACGAGGAAGGAGCGCGCTTCCCGCCTGCGATGATCGGTTCCGGGGTCTATGCCGGAGCGTTCAGCCTGGACGAGGGGCTTGCCGCACCAGGGGTAGACGGCACCACGCTCGGCGGCGAGCTGGAGCGCATCGGTTATGCGGGCGACGAGCCGTGCGGAGCTCCTGACGGAGCAGGCCGCCGGTCGATCGGGCACTACATCGAGCCGCATATCGAACAGGGCCCGATCCTGGAGGCCGCCGACGTGACGCTCGGCGCAGTGACCGGGGTCCAGGGCATTCGCTGGTACGACGTGTCGATCGACGGACAGTCCGCGCACGCTGGCAGCACGCCGATGGAACACCGCGCCGATGCGATGGTGGCCGCCGCACGGCTCGTGTGCGAGGCCGACGAGATCGCGGCTCGCCGCGCACCGGAGGGACGCGCCACCGTTGGCACGCTCACGGTCGGCACCGGTTCACGCAACACCGTGGCCGGATCTGTATCGCTGACCGTCGACCTGCGCCATCCTGATGCTGCAGAGCTGGAAGCCATGCACGACGAGCTGCTGGCGTTCGCCGAAAGTACTGCGTTCGGACCGCAGCCCAGCGCCGCATCGAGCGGCGTCAACCGGCCCAGCGCCGCATCGAGCGGCGTCGACCAACCCAGCCGTTCGCTCCCCCGCCCGCAGATCACCCCGATCTGGTACTCGCCGCCGATCGTGTTCGATCCCGCTGTGGTCGATGCGGTGCGGGAAGGCGCATTCGCGGCGGGCCTCGAGCCGGTCGACATCACCTCAGGGGCCGGCCACGACGCTTGCTACGTGTCCACGGTTGCGCCTGCCGGGATGCTGTTCATTCCGTGCGCCGATGGGCTATCGCACAACGAAGCCGAATCGATCCTCCCTGAGCACGCAACCGCGGGCGCGCAGGCAACGTTGAACGCGGTGCTCTTGCTGGCGGGCCAGCTGCTGCTCACGTGAGCTCAGCCAACGCACGGCACTTGAGGATCGCTCGGGCGGACTGCTCCATGGCCGTCCACGCGGGCTGATCGGCCACCTGGCCCTGCCAGCCCATCTGCGCCAGCCGATGAGTAAGGCGCACATCGCCGGCTCCTACGTCGGCCCGGGCGAGCCATCCAGTGGCAGCCTGGATGTCGCGTACCGCTGACCTTCGAGTTTCGGTCCACAGTTGCTGGTCGACATCTGACAGCGGCTCTGCCGGTATGGCCACGATCATCGCTCTGGCGGTGTTGCGCCAGTGGCGGGCGATCTCCACCGGCACCGCGGCGGGCCATTGCCCGAAGAGCTGCTGCTCGACGCTGCGGTCGTCGGGCGACGCGCCGTCAACCACGCTGACCTCGACGTTGCTCAGCGCGATCGCCGCCGCAGTGGTGGCACGCACGTCAGGGCGAGGCGGCGCCATCCGCTCGCGCAGCTCGGCGAACGTCCCCGAGGCCTCGGGGCTCGTGACCCATGAGATGAAATCGCTGCGGCCGCGCTCCCGGAACATCGGCGCGGAAAACGTGTCGGCCCACCACTCCACGGGCCGCACCAAGTGCGCCATGGCGGGGTCGTATTCCTCCCAGTCGCGGGCGTGCTCTTCCGACCGGAAGAGGTTCATGCCCGCTCAGCGGAAGGGCCGGGTGGCTACATCGCCACCGACCACGCTGCGTGTGTAACCGACCATGGTGGGTGGGTCGACCGAGAGGATCTCCTCGTCGCGCATCACGATCCGCAAGGGATCGCCGCCCAGCAAGCACGGTGCATCCACCGTGACGATCTGCCCCGGCACCAGCCAGCGGATCGCCAACGCCTCGAAAGCGCACTGCGCGAACCAGCGCTGCTCACCATCAATGCTCACCCGGTACTGAGTGGGCTGGTTGTTGAACGGCGGGAACGACGCGATGTAGTCGGTGCCCGGATGCAACCAGCCCGGCGTGAGGTCGATCACGCGCTTGACGAGTGCCTTGGCGCGTATCGGCGCGATACCCAGAGTGCCGGCCAGTTCGGCGTAGTGAGGCGCCACGCCGGTGGCCACGATCTCGCTCATGATCGCGGCGAACGCGGCGTCGAGTTCGGGGAGCGGGATCCGCTCCGGTTCCATCAGGTCTGACGCCATATCGCGACTCTAGAAGGGGGCACTTGCACAAGTTGCTCACGGCCGTCACTGGCGATGCGCATCTGGTCCACAGGTAGCTTTCGGGCATGGAGGAGCATGTTCCGAGCAACAACGATCTGACGGCCTCGCGCTTCGATGCGCTGATGGACGTGCTCCGGCTGCGGCGATCGGTGCGCAGCTTCGAGCCACCGCCTGAGCCGTTGCCCACCGAGGTGCTGCGCGGCGTCTGCGAGGCCGGACGGTGGGCGCCGTCGGGCGCGAATACGCAGCCGTGGCACTTCGTGGTCGCTGCGGAGCGAGCCGACGTGCTGGCCGTGTCCGATGTGTTCGTGCGGCAGGCTGACCGGCTGGTGGAGCACTGCCGGGGCTTCCCGCACGTCCACAAGAAGCACTGGCTGCACCACTCGCTGGCCATCGTGCTGCTGTTCTGCGACCCCCGCTGGGTCGACTCGTATCCGGTCAGCGACCACGACGGCTGGAGCGACGAGTACGCCGCCAACAACGAGAAGATCCTGCTGGCATCGGTGGGTGCCGCCGCGCAGAACATGCACCTGGCGGCCGCCGCGTACGGCTTGACGACCGCGTGGCTGAGCGGCGGCGGCGAGGACACCACCGCTCGGGAGCTGCGTGAACTGCTCGGCGTGCCCGAGCCGCTGGTGCCGATCGCCACTGTTCCCATTGGCTGGCCGCACCGCCGTGCCGAATCTCGCTACCGCCATCCGCTGGACCAGCTCATCCACTGGGGACGTTGGGACCCCGAGCGCACACCGGCGGACGATGCTGTGCAGACCTACGTCAGCGGCGTCCGGCGACAGGCCATGTACCGCGGCAGCGAGACCCTCGAAGACGGCTGAGCCGATCGTGCGCCCACGCCGGGCGCGCTGATCGATGCGCCTAGAGCATGAAGCGGCTGACCGTGGAGCTGGCCAGCCACATCTCGATGTCTCGGATGGCTGAGGTCATGGCCTGGCCGATCAGGTCCAGCTTGCGCACCTGCTCGATGCGCGGCGCTGCCTGCTCCAGCTCCGACTTGGACAGCAGCTCGCCGAAGATGCCGCACGCATCCACCAGCGCGATGATCACGACGTCGCGCGGGCTGGGGATCTCGTCGCTGAACAGCACGCCCATGATGCGCAGCTTCACCTCGCGCTCGGCCTTGCCGTCGACCATCGGGTAGCGGCGAGACCGGAACACCCACAGGTGGCGGTCGTCCTTGCGCTCGAGGATGCCCCTGTCGACGAGACGGGCGAATGCCTCTTCGCGGATGCCCTCAGCTCGCGAGGCCACGAACTCCACCCAGTAACGCGAATCGCTCTCGGCCTGCTGACCGGCGACATGGGCCAGCGTGGGATCCAGCAGGCCGTCGCCGATCGGCGTCGAGTCGATCAGCATGAGCTTCTCGAGATCGGTGTCAATCCGATTCTCCATCGCCAGATCCATGAGCACAGAGCCAGCGATCACCCGGTCCAGCGTGCGCTCGGGCACGTGGATCAGCTTGCCGTCGTCGTCTCGCAGCAGCAGGAGCAGTATTTCCTCGGCAAATCTCAGCATGGTCCCGATCCAACTCCTGTCATGTCGGCTGCGCAGTGGCGCACGAATCGGCCGCGGCATCGCAGCGTAGTTGGCCGGCGGCGCGATCCGGTTGCTGCCACACGTGTGTCATGCGTACATGCCCCGGCACTACTCGACGGTCACTTCGACGAACTCGGCCGCGGCGAGACCGATGTCGAAAGCCGGACCGAGCGGATGCTCGATCGCGATGCGATACGGGCCTGCAGGGTGATAGCGCTTGCACTCGTTGGATGGCGTCGGTGCCAGGCACGGCACCATGTCGGTCCCTGAGATCACAGAACCGTTCGCGGAGACGAATGTGATCCGCAACGGCAGTGGCGTGTCGCGCATCCAGAACGCGCCCGAGGTGTCTCCTTCAAAGATGAACACCATGGCGGCGTATCCCCCGAGCGCTGCGAAGTCGGCCACACCCATCAGCCCGCGTTGCCGAGATTGCGGGGTGTCCGCGACGATGACCGGCCATACCCGCGAGCCTGCCGGACCGGTCACGCCTAGCACTCCCTCGCCGAAGCCCGCCGGCGGATCGGCGGCGGCAAGCACCCCTCCAGCGTCTGCAACTGGATCGGGATCAGACGGCAACACGAGCGTCTCGACGAGTCCGCGAGATGACGCGGCAGGCGCGTTGATCGACTCGCCGACCACTGTCACCACCGCCGGCGCAGCCGATGTCGCTGTCACGGCAGGGCCGGCTGGCGCGATGAGACCGCCGCTGCGGGTGGATTCCTGGACCGAGCAGCCCACCAAGACCACCGCGACGGCGCTCATCGCCGTCAACCGGCGGAATTGCTGCACGGCGTCAGTCTGTCGTGACGGCGGGCCCGTGGCGAGGCAGTGCGCGGTGGAACCAGGCGGCGTGCATGATGAGATAGGGGTTGTGAGCAGCACTGCTACAGCGCCTGGATCGCAGCAAGCATCGGCCCGCTCGGTCGACGACGAAGGAGCCGTTCCCTTCGCCGACTTCGCGATCGGCGAGTTTGCTGATCTGGTGGCAATGAGCCGTGAACTCGGCCGCACTGGCGACTGGATCGTGGGCACCCCGTTCGGGCTGTTCGTCCATGGTTACGACGAGGCCCGGACAATCCTGCGCGATCCTGCATGGATCTCGATGCTCGCGGGCGTCGCCATGCTCGATGGCACAGGGTTCGACGGCAATGGGCGAGACAGCGGCGGGACGGACAGTGCGCGGCGTACGACGGTGAACTTCAACGCGCTGATGGCGCGCGCCCGCCGGGACGCACCCGTGAGCACCGGCGGCGAGGCCATGCGAGCACGGCCGAACGTGCTGTCGCTGGAAGGAGACGATCACCGCCGCCTGAGACGGCTCTTCGGCCGTGCCTTCACGCCTGCCGCCGCAGACCGGCTGCGACCCTTCATGGCCACGCACGCGACGAGACTGCTCGAACCGCTGTTGGCCGGCGGGGGGGGCGAGATCGTCTCGGAGCTGTGCGACCCCTATCCGGTACCGGTCATCTGCCGCCTGCTGGGCGTGACCGATGACGACTGGGGCCGGTTCGGCCGATGGGCCGAGACCATCTTCGGGCTCTTCGACGGAGACGCCGAGGCCGTCGTGAGCAGGCTCGGCGACATCGCGACAGCCCAGGCCGAACTCGGCGCATACGTGGTCGACCTGATCGAGCGCCGGCGGGCCGAGCCGGCCGACGATCTGCTCACTGAGCTGATTGGCGTGTCTGACGAGGGCGACCGGCTGAGCGAAGACGAACTCATCGGCATGGTCGAGGCGTTGCTGATCGCCGGCACCGACACGACGCGCAACCAACTCGGTGCCACCTTGGCGGTGCTGGCCGATAGGCCGGAGCAGTATGCAGCGCTGCGGGCCGATCCGGACCGGATCCCCGCCTATGTGGAGGAATCGCTGCGCTACATCGGGGCTGTGCGCACGGCGATGCGCATCGCCACCACCGATGTCGTCGTGAACGACCTGCTGTTCCCGGCCGGCACTGTTGTGATGATCGGCCTGCACGCCGCCAGCCTCAGCGGCGGTTGCCCGGCTCACGCAGTAACCGACGCTGCGGCACCTGCCCACAACGGTGAGGAAGTCGCTCACGAGGACCACCCAGACCGGCACAGCTTCGACTCCTACGAGTTCAACCCGCTTGTCCCCCGCGAGCATCCCCATCTTGCGTTCGGCAGCGGCGCACACCACTGCCTGGGCGCATTCCTGGCGCGGGCGGAGTTACAGGAGGCGCTGCGCGTGTTCATTGAGCGTGTCGAGAGCTTCGAGCTGAGCGAACCGGTGCAGTGGAAGCCGCTCTCGTTGGGCATCTGGGGGCCGTCTCGCATGCACCTGCGATTGAATGCGCCGCCGCTGGCCGAACGCGTGCCGGCCGGGACGCTGCCGCCCGCCGATGTCGAGACAGATCTCGGAACATCCGCCGAGCGCGACCGCTATCTCGCCTCGATCGCGCCGATCCGCCGGGCGATCCACGACGGCGTGCCCGAGCTGATCGCGCGCCCGAAGTTCCCTCCTGTATTTCGCCTTGCAGTCACGGCTGCTCGTATTGGCTGGGCCGTCTACGCCGGACGATTGCTGGACCGGCGACTCGATCCCGACGAGAGGCGGGAGCGGATCTACCGGCGGCTGCGGCTGGCGGCCACCAAGCTCGGTCCCGCGTACATCAAGCTGGCACAGCTGATCGCGGCCGGCGAGGGGGTATTCCCCGATGCGCTTGTGGCCGAGTGCCGCCTGTGCCGCGACCAGGTGCCAGCCGAGTCATGGACCGCGATCCGCGACGTCGTCGAGGCTGAGCTGGGCGACATCGATTCGCAGTTCTCCGAATTCGACACCGAGGCGACGGCTGCCGCGTCGATTGCGCAGGTCCACGCGGCGCGGCTGCCGGACGGCACACCGGTCATGGTGAAGGTGCAGCGACCTGGCATCCGACGGCGCGTCGAGCGCGACCTCGCGGTACTGGCATGGCTCGCGCCGAAGCTCGTGGGTCGCATCCCGATCACGGCGCTGGCCAATCCGCCGGCGCTCGTGGAGCTGTTCGCAGAGACCATCACCGAAGAGCTCGACTTCCGAGTCGAGGTGGCGAACCTCTTCGAAGTCGACCGCGCGCTGCGGGCTACGACCACCGGCCGCTGGCAGGTACCCGAACCGGTGCTCGCCGGCGTGACCGAGCGAGTGATCGTGATGAGCCCGGTAGCAGGCCGCCCGCTGAGCGAGCTCCGTTCGGAGGATCTTGCCGACGGCGAAGCTGCTGCCATCTTCCGCCAGATGAACGATGCGCTGCTGCACGGTGCGTGCATGACCGGTGTCTTCCACGGCGACTTCCACGCCGGGAACGTGTTCATCGATACCGAAGGCACGCCGCCGGGCCAGCCGCCCGTGATCGGACTCGTCGATTTCGGCATCACCGGCCGGCTCGAAGGGCCCAAGCGGGTTGCTTTCCTGCGATATGTGGTGGGCTTGCTCACAGGCGACCTGCAGTCGCAGATCGCCGGCATGATCGATCTGGGTGCGTTCGGGCCTGGCAGCAACCCCGAGCGAGTCATTGCCGATCTGCGCTTGGATCGGCCCGGTTTCGACCCACTCGAGCTCACCGAAGACGAGTTCACTGCCGAGTTCCGGGCGCTCATCTCGGGGCTGCTGGCGAACGGCGCACGCATTCCCAAGGAGCTAATGCTGTTCATCAAGAACTTCGCCTACCTGTGCTCGGTGACCAGCGAGCTGGAGCCCGAGATGGAGGTGCTGGCTCAGTTCGAGCGCATCGCGTCGTCGTTCTTCGCCCGCAACGGTGTCCGGATGGCCACCGAGATCGGATTCTCCCCGGCACCCGAAGATGTCGATGAACGCATCATCCGCCAGGCCATGGGCATCTCGCCCAAACATGAGCGGGTCACCTGGCGGCTCATCCGCGGGCGACGGGAGAGCCTCAAGTCGCGCGTGAGCAACCCGGGTTGATCAACTGCCTCAACCGACTTGAGCCACACCGGTAAGGCATGATCTCTCACGGTCAGCGTTACTGACCACTCGAGTGCACGTGGAGGGGATATGGCGTCAGGAAGCACAGCGCCGCATGGAGCGGCGTCAAGCGACACAGCAGGTCGGATGGAGGGCAAGGTGGCGGTGATCACCGGCGGGGCATCGGGCATCGGGCGAGCATGCGGGCTGCGTTTCACGTCCGAGGGCGCGTCGATCGTGGTGGCCGACCTCAATCCCGACCGTGCGGCAAGCGTCGTCGACGAGATCAACGCGCTCGGCAGCGACGCCATCGCTGTGCAGGTCGACACCTCGCAGCAGGAGCAGAACGACGCGATGGCTGACGCCGCGGTGGACACCTTCGGGCGCATCGATGCGTGCGTCGCGGCGGCGGGGATCTCACACTCGGGCTACGTGAGCCGCGAGATCGAAGACCAGGCTGGGCAGGATCGCTTCGATCGCGGCGACATGTTCTTCATCGACAAGTCGCTGGAATCGTGGCAGCGGGTGCTCGACGTGAACCTGACCGGCGTGATGCTCACGAACCAGGCCGTGGCCCGCAAGATGCGCGACAACGATGGGGGCGCCATCGTCAACATCTCGTCGATTGCAGGCACCAACGTGCTCAAGGGCAGTTCGGACTACTGCGTCTCGAAGGCCGGCGTCTGGATGCTCACTCGCTGCGCGGCCCTCGAGCTCAGTCGATACAGCATCCGCGTCAACGCCGTGGGTCCCGGATACATCCAGACGTCCATGAGCGGCGCCGTGCTGGGCAACGAGCGGTGGGTGCAGGCGCGAGAACGCGAGACGCCGTTGGGTCGGCTCGGCGAGCCCGACGACATCGCCAACGCCTGCCTGTACCTGTGCAGCGACGACGCCAGCTTCGTGACCGGCGAGATCATCTTCCCTGACGGCGGCGTCATGGCCGCCGGCCGCTGAGCTAGCGCGATGAGTCGAATGGGCGGCAAGGTCGCGGTGATCACCGGCGGCGCATCGGGCATCGGCCGGGCCTGCGCACTGCGCTTCTCCGAGGAAGGGGCATCGGTAGTGGTGGCCGACCTGAATCCGGATCGGGCCGAGGCGGTCGCCGCCGAGATCACCGGTCGCGGCCGCCAGGCGACTTGGACGCAAGTGAACACGGCCGATCCTGAACAGAACGAGGCCATGGCCGATGCCGCGGTCGCCGCGTTCGGCCGCCTCGACGCCTGTGTCGCCGCCGCAGGCATCTCCCATGCCGACTACGTCAGCCGTGAGATCCCCGACCAAGTCGGCCAGGACTCCTGGCAGGGGGGCGACCAGTGGCTGCTCCACAAGTCGCTCGAGTCGTGGCAGCGGGTGCTCGATGTGAACCTGACCGGGGTCATGCTCACCAACCAGTCGGTTGCGCGCCGAATGCGGGACAGCGGCGGTGGCGCCATTGTGAACATCGCCTCGGTGGCCGGCTTGATGGCACTGCCCGGCGGGGCGGACTATTGCGTATCCAAGGCAGGCGTGTGGATGCTCAGCCGCTGCGCGGCACTAGAACTCGACCGGTACGGCGTCCGGGTGAATGCTGTCGCCCCGGGGTACATCCGCACGCCCATGACGGCATTCATGACCCACAGCGACGAATGGGTGCGCGGGCGCGAACGCGAGACGCCGCTGGGTCGGCTCGGCGAGCCCGCTGACATCGCCAATGCCTGCCTGTACCTGTGCAGTGACGAAGCCAGCTTCGTGACCGGCGAAATCATCTGCGCCGACGGCGGCCTCGCGGCCGACATCCGCTGAGCGGGCCTGAGACGGTGCGTCTGCCGCGGTGCGTCACGAAGGCGGCACGATGAGCGTGCTAGTCGCCGTCGAGCCCGACTGCTGGCGGCGCCCGGTGTTGGCCGAGGCGGTGGCGCGGGGCGGCGGCACGGTCTGCACGCCGGACGAAGCATCGGCGCTTGTGTGGGCCGAGCCCACCCAGGCGCACCTGATCGGGGAACTGGTGGACGCCAATCCCGGCATCGAATGGGTGCAGCTGCCCTACGCGGGCATCGAACCCGTCGTCGACATCGTGACCGCACGACCTGCCGTCGAGTGGTACTGCGGCAAGGGTGTGTACGCGGAGCCCGTCGCGGAGCACGCGCTGATGCTGGCGCTGGCCGGCATGCGGGGCATGGCCACCTACGCCCGCGCATCAGATTGGACAGCCCCCGAAGGCCGCAACCTGCTCGGCGCGTCGGTGACCGTGCTGGGCGGCGGCGGCATCACCGAGTCGCTGCTGCGCCTGCTCGAGCCGTTCGGATGCGACGTAGCCGTGGTGCGCAACCGCCCGACAACCATGAGCGGGGCCGCGCGCGTCGTCGGACCGGATGAATTGCCACAGGTGCTGCCGTGCACCGATGTGCTGTTTCTTGCGCTGGCGCTGACGCCCGACACCGCAGGCATCATCGGATCGGCCGAACTGGCGGCGCTGCCCGATCACGCCTGGATCGTGAACGTGGCACGCGGCGGGCACATCGTCACGGAGGATCTCGTCGAAGCGCTTCAAGCCGGCCAGATCGGCGGCGCCGCGCTGGATGTCACAGATCCCGAACCACTCCCTGACGGCCACCCGCTGTGGAGCCTGCCGAACTGCCTCATCACGCCCCACATCGGCAACACGCCCGAGATGGGCCTCGTGCTGCTGGCCGAGCGGGTCACCGCCAACGTGGCGCTGCGCGTTGCGGGCGCGCCACTGGTCGGCCCCGTGTACCTCGACTTGGGCTATTGAGGCCGTTCCGTCCACATTCGACGGGAGCGATACGGTGCATTCGATGCCTCAGCGCAGCACTGCGCTGTGGGCGTGCTCAACGGCGTCGATGCAGCGTTGGCGGATGTCGGCTACCTGCTCGTCGGTGAGCGTGCGATCGTCGGCTTGCAGCCGCAGGCGATAGGCCAGCGAGCGAGTGCCTAGGTCCATCTGGTCGCCTCGATAGATGTCGAAGAGTTCGACGGAGCGCAGTTCGTCGCCGCCTGAAGCGAGCAGCGTGCTGCGCACCTGTGACGCTTGGACGCCGTCCGGCACGGCGAATGCCAAATCGATGTCGCTGGACGGGTAGGTGGAGACCAGTTGGTAGGGCCGCTCGGCGGAGGCGGATGCCGCCGCGAGCAGGGGTTCCACGTTCACCTGGAGCCAGGCGCAGCGTTGCGAGAGACCGTGGCGCTCGCAGACCACCGGGTCGACCTCGCCGACGACGCCGACAGGCTGCCCGTCCAGCAACACCTGAGCGGCGCGCACGGGGTGCATGCCGTCAAGGTCGTTCGCGTTCGTGAGCGAGAGGTGGAAACCGAATGCCGTTGCGATGAGCTCAGTCAGATGCACTGCGTCGGCCGCTTCGCCGCCCGCCCAGATGGCGCCGAGGTGCTCTGTCTCGGTGGGCAGTACCGCGGCGGCAGTGGTGTCTGCGGCAGCAACGTCGCCGCCTCCCGCCGTCGGGGGGCCGAACACGACACCGATCTCGAACAGCGACACGGAGTCGTTGCGATGGGAGGAGTTGTACGCAGCTGCGGCAACCAGGCCGGGGAGCAGCGACGGCCGAAGGACGGATTCCTCGGTCGCGAGCGGGTTCAGGAGTCGTACTGGTTCTGCGCCGTCGATCCCGGCCTGGCGCACAGCATCGGGAGCCAGGAACGGGTTGGGCATGGCTTCGGACAGGCCCGCCCCCACCAGCACACGCCGCAGCTCGCGACGCAATCGTTGGGCGGGCGTCAGTCGACCCGGCTCGGGTGAACGCGGGACGGTGCGGCCCAGTCGCTGGTACCCGTAGTGGCGGGCAACCTCCTCGGCTACGTCGGTCTCGGTGACCACGTCCGGTCGGAAACTGGGAATGGTCACTTCCAGCGCGCCGTCATCGGCCACAGTGCACTGCAGACCGATGGGATCGAGCAGACCGCGCAGCTCATCGGCGCTGAATGACCGCCCCAGCAGGTGGCTCATGCGGGCCGGGCGCACACGGACCCGGGTGGTCGGGGGCAGATCGCCGCGACCGTCGAGCCGGCCGCGGCACACCGACACGCCGCCGGGGGTCACCCGGTCCAGCAGTTCGCAGAACCGGTCCAATGCGATCGGCACGAGCTCATGGTCGGTGCCGCGCTCGAAGCGCATCGAGGCTTCTGAACGCAGGCCAAGCCGCTGGGAGGTGCGGCTGATGGACAGGCGATCCCACCACGCGAGCTCGAGCAGCACCGCCGTGGTGCTGTCGCCGATCTCGGTGTTCTCGCCGCCCATCACTCCCGAGATGCCGATAGGCCGGTCGTCGCGGTCGACGATCAGACCGTCGCCCCGGAGCATCTCGCGTTCGCTGCCGTCGAGCGTGACGAGACGCTCTCCACCCGCCGAGCGCCTCGTCCCCAGGTGACCGCCGGGCACAAGCGCCAGGTCGTACGTGTGGTTCGGCGTGCCCAGCTCCAGCATCACGTAGTTCGAGACGTCAACCACGGAGTTGATCGGGCGCATCCCGCACAGCGTCAGCCGGGCCTGCATCCACAGCGGCGACTGGCCGATGGACACGTCCCGGATGACGCGCACACCGAACCGGCCGCACAGATCGGCGTCGATGATCTCCACCGATGCGACCGTCGAGATGTCCTCGCCGGTCTCGCTGACGACCGGCGCGGGGATACGGAAGGGCACTCCGAGCCGGGCCGCCAGGTCACGAGCCACCCCGGCCGCCGACATGGCGTCGGGACGGTTCGGGTTGACCTCCAGGTCGTACAGCACGTCACCGGCCAGGCCGAGCTGCGACATGAGCGGAGCGCCGAGCTCAAATTCGCTGGGCAGGATCATGATGCCCTCGGCATCGGCTCCCAGCTCAAGTTCCGCGGCGGAGCAGCACATGCCCTGAGAGAGCTGGCCGCGCATGCGGCGCTCACCGATCTGCATGCCGTCCGGCATGGTCGTGCCGACGGTGGCGAGCGGCACCAAGTCGCCGACCGACATGTTGAACGCGCCGCAGCACACCTGCAGCGCGCCATCCGTTCCCTCACCCGGTGATCCGGGCAACTCGACGTCCACCAACTGGATGCGGTCGGCCTCCGGGTGAGGCCGCAGGCCGGCCACGCGGGCAACGACGACACCGTCGAGCGACGGCAGCACGCGCATCTCCTCGACAGCCATGCCGAGGTCGCTCAAGTGATCGGCCAGCTCAGCGGGGTCGCCCTCGATGGGCGCGAACTCGCGCAGCCAGTTCAGCAGCACCTTCATTGGGGCTGTCCCCCATACCCAAGCAGATCCGCGGGCATCAGAACTGGCCGAGGAAGCGGATGTCGTTGGTGTACATGTCGCGCAGGTCGTCGATGCCGTGGCGCATCAACGCGAGACGGTCGATGCCGAAGCCGAAGGCAAAGCCCGTCCATTCCTCGAAATCGATGCCGCAGTTCGCGAGCACATTGGGATGCACCATGCCGCAACCGCCTAGCTCGATCCAGCCCGTGCGCTGGCAGGTTTGGCAGCCGGCGCCCTCGCAGATCACGCAGGTGATGTCGAACTCGGCAGACGGCTCGGTGAACGGGAAGTACGAGGGGCGCAGCCGCGACGAGATCGCCTTGCCGAAATAGGCCGAGGTGAATTCTTCCAGCGTGCCCGCAAGGTCAGCGAACGAGATGCCCCGGTCGACCACAAGACCCTCGATCTGGTGGAAGACCGGCATATGGCTGGCATCCGCGGTGTCGCGCCGGAACACGCGCCCCGGGCAGATCGTGTAGATCGGCGGCTGCTGCACTTCCATCACCCGGATCTGCACCGGCGAGGTGTGCGTGCGCAGTACCACGTTGGACGCTTCGCCGCCCTCGCCGTCGCCGAGTTCGGTGCGCTCGCCGAGGTCCAGGTAGAGCGTGTCCCACATGGAGCGCGCAGGGTGCGCCGCCGGCAGGTTGAGCGCCTCGAAGTTGTACCAGTCGGTCTCGGCTTGGGGGCCTTCGGAAACCGTGAAGCCCATGCCGACGAACACGTCCTCGAGGCGTTCGGTGGTCTGGGTGACCAGGTGCAGGTGGCCGCGCTCGGGCCCCGGCGGCGTCTCGGTGAGGTCGAGCCACTCGCGCTGCAACTGCTCCCGGCGTGCCGAGGCGGCGAGCTCGTCGGCGGCCTCCGCGTGCGCCGCTCGCAGGTCCTGCTGCGCTTCGTTGAGCGCTCGCCCGACCGCGGCTCGCTGGTCAGGCGGCAGCGAGCCCAAGCCTTGCTTGATCTGCCCGAGCGCAGCTTTGCGCCCGAACAGCGTTGATTCGACCTGTGTCAGCTCGTCGCTGGTCGCTGCAGCAGCGACCGCGGCCAATCCCTGGCCACGCGCAGCGTCGATGCTGGCGAGCAGCGCTTCGGGCGATGCCCCAGCGGGGGTGTCGGTGGCCGGGCCGTTCACGGCAGGCAGGGTACGACGCAACAGGTCCGAATGGTCAGGAATTACCGGCCGCTTCTCTCATCGTGTACATCAGCACGGCAGCGGCCACGGCCACGTTGAGCGAATCAACCGGGCGCTGCATGGGAATGGAGACAGCCACGTCGGTGCCCCCGACCGCCTCAGTCGACGGCCCATGTGCCTCGTTGCCCACCACGAGCGTCATGCGTTCAGCGCTCGGCAGCCGGTCCACACCGACGTCGCCGTCGGGCGTTGCTCGCACGCGCACGTGGCCAGCATCGGACAGCGCGCTGAGCACCTCGGCGGTCGAGTGCCCGCGGCACACCAGCGGCCCAAACGTGAGCCCCGCCGCACCGCGCAGCGCTTTCGGGCTCCACAGATCGGTCGAACCGTGCGTGGCGATGACCGCGCCGAACCCGACAGCGACAGCACTTCGTACGACGGCGCCAGCGTTGCCAGGGTCACGTACTGCTTCGAGCACAACCACCCGCTCTGCCGTCGCCGCCTCATCGAGAGGTGCGTCGGCGAATCGCGCTATGGCAAGCACACCTTGGGGATTCATGGCGTCGGCGAGCGGGTCGAGCACGTCTGCCGGCACCGGATGGATCGCTCCGATCTGCTGCCGGTAACCGGCGCCCAAGCGCTGGGCGTCGGGATGATCAGCGGGCGCACCTTCCGGCGCGTAGCGACTGATGAGCTCCGGGCGGGCGAACACAGCTTCGAGCGTTGCCCCGCTGGCCAGCGCTCCGTCCACCGCCCGAGGCCCTTCCACAACAGCCAGGCCAGAGGCATCGCGCTGGCGCCGGTCGCGCACCAGGCGCGACAGCCGCGACAGAGCGGCTTTTGACGGCGGCTGTGGGCCGGAATGTGCGCTCAGGCTGCTGCTTCAGTCAGGGCGGCCTCGGCGCGCTCAGCGATCGCAGTGAATGCTGCAGGATCGCTCACGGCGAGATCTGCCAGGTTCTTGCGGTCGACGGCGACGCCCGCAACATCCAGCCCGTGGATGAGACGGCTGTAAGTGGTGCCGTTCTGGCGAGCAGCAGCATTGATGCGCTGGATCCACAGGCGCCGGAACTCACCCTTGCGGGCCCGGCGATCGCGGAACGCGTACTGCCCGCTGTGCATGACCTGCTCGTTGGCGGCCCGGAATGACCTGCTCTTGTTGCCGTAGTAGCCCTTCGCCTTGCCGAGCGTCGCCTTGCGACGGGTGCGGCTGGCTACGGATCGCTTGACTCGTGCCACGTTGATCTGTCCTCGCTTGTCTGCGGATCGTCTCGTCCGCGGGTCGTGTCTCGAGCGGTGCCGCTCAGCGGCCGAGCATCCGGTTGACGCGCTTGGCGTCGGCCGCCGACACTTCGCCTTCGAGTGCCAGCCGTCGCTTGCGCGCCGACGACTTCTTCTCCAACAGGTGATTCCGGTTGCGCTTGCGGCGCACGAGCTTGCCGGAGCCGGTGGTCTTGAAGCGCTTCTTGGCGCCGCTGTGGGTTTTCATCTTGGGCATGGTGTTGCTGCCTTGCTTGTGGTGGCTCGATCTGAATGGCCCGGCACATCCGAAACAGCCGGGTTGGTTGCGTGGCCGTAGGCGGCGCGGCGAACGCTCAGCCTCTCGGGCCGCCGTGTCTCAGGGGCCCAGTCGCCCTGGCTCAGTCGTTGGGCGGATCTGCGGCCTTGCGACGCTGACGTGAAACGCGGTCAGGACTCAGCAACATCGTCATGTTGCGCCCGTCGAGGCGGGGAAACTGGTCGACCTTGCCGACATCGGCAACCGCTTCCGCAACCCGCTCGAGGATCTGGCCGCCGAGCTCGGGATGGAAGACCTCACGTCCCCGAAACATGACGGTGACCTTGACCTTGTGGCCGTCCTCGAGGAACTTGCAGACCTTGGCCGTCTTGGTGCCGAAGTCGCCAGTCCCGATCTTGGGCCGGTACTTCATCTCCTTCAGGCCGGCATGAGTCGCCTTGCGTCGCGATTCCTTCGCCCGTTGTGCCGCCTCGTACTTGTACTTGCCGTAATCCATGATCCGGCAGACCGGCGGGGCGGCGTTGGGCGCCACCTCGACGAGGTCCAAGTCCATGTTGCGGGCGATTTGCAGCGCTTCGGGAACCGACTTGATGCCGATCTGCTCGCCGTCGGGTGCGACCAAGCGGACCTCGCGGACCCTGATGTCCTCGTTGATCCGGGCGTCACCGTCACTTGCGCGTGCTATGGCCGTACTCGCTTGTCCAAAGGACGCTCCTCGTCCACGCGGCATCCTGTGCGAGCCCGGTACCAGAACGCGCCCTGGGGCGGTCCGGTGGGGGTCAGACCCCGCTTGTTCCTGTTGTAGGGGCCGTAGGGTAACAGCGCTGGAGAAAGCCAGCACAGCCACGGCAGCATCGGCGTGTGCCAGCACAGCCAATCGGGGCGGGGAGGTCAGCGATGAGCACGTTGTGGACACCCGAGGGCGAGCATCGGGTACCTCGCGAGAGCGCCGACGAGCCGCCGAGCGGCCCACCGCCCCCGGCCGATGAAGGAGAGGGCGGCGCCTTCGCCGGCGAACTCGACATCGACCCCGAGACCGGGCTCCCGATCGATCCGCGCACTGGCGAGCCGTTCGATCCCGAAGAGCTCGCCGCAATGCAGGAGCAGCTGCGCGAGGCCCAGGAGCAGCTCGTCTCGGTGCCCGCGGCCGAGATCGTGCAGAACCACATGATGGGGCTGTTCGAGCTTGCGGCCTTGCATCTGCGGCGTGACCCTCCCGATCTGGCTGAGGCACGTCTCCCGATCGACGCCCTGGGCCTGCTGGTGGACAACCTCGCCGACCAGCTGCCGGCCGGCGACACGCTGCAAGGTGCGCTGCAGCAGATTCGCCTCGCCTACGTCGAGATCCACAAGCGCCAGACAGCAGGCGAATAGACGAGGCGCCTGAAGCAAAGCGACCTCGGGGCTCGGGCACGCCGCCATCCTGAGCGAGAAAAATCAGCAGGGCGCAGCGAAGCGCTGCGGGTACCGTTACCGCCCGTGCTCAAGCTCGTGCTCCCCAAGGGCTCGCTCGAAGCGGCGACCCTGCAGCTCTTTGAAGATGCGGACCTGCCGGTGCGGCGGGGCTCGGCGGTGGACTACCGCGCCTCGGTCGATGACCCGCGTATTGACGATGTGCGCATCCTGCGGCCCCAGGAGATCCCGTCATATGTGGCAGACGGCCTGTTCGACTTGGGCATCGCCGGACGGGACTGGATCGAAGAGACCAGCAGCGACGTGGTCTCGCTGGGCGAATTGCGCTACTCCAAGGCCACGTCGCGGCCGGTGCGCATCGTGGTGGCGGTGCCCGATGACAGCAAGTTCCAGGCGCTCACCGACCTGCCGAACGGGGTGCGGGTGTCGAGCGAGTACCCCGAGCTCACCCGGCGGTTCTTCGCTGAGCGCGGCGTGGACGCGGACGTGCGGCTGAGCTATGGCGCCACCGAAGCGAAGGCGCCCGAGATCGTGGACGCCGTGGTCGACCTCACCGAGACCGGCCGGGCCCTGCACGCTGCGGGCCTGCGGATCATCGACGAGATCCTCACGAGCTACACCGAGATCTTCACCAACCAGGCTGCCTACGCCGACCCGGACAAGCGGCGAGCGATGACACAGATCAAGACGCTGCTCGACGGAGTGCTGGATGCGCGGGGCAAGGTGCTGGTGAAGCTGAACGTGGGCCGTGAGCACCTCGACGCCGTGGTGGATGTGCTGCCATCGATGAAGGCGCCGACAGTGAACGAGCTGTGGGGCGGCGAGGC